>JAHEBE010000123.1 GCA_024642365.1 Algoriphagus sp. | reverse complement strand
TGATCGAATTGCTACACACAGCAACGTTGGTTCACGACGATGTAGTCGATGACGCCAATTATAGAAGAGGCTTTTTTTCAGTGAATGCACTTTGGAAAAATAAAATCGCCGTCTTGGTTGGGGATTTTTTGCTCTCCCGAGGTTTATTGCTCAGCGTGGATAATAATGACTTTCACCTTTTGAAAATCGTCTCCAATGCAGTTAAAGAAATGTCGGAAGGGGAATTGATGCAAATGGCAAAAGCCAGAAAACTAGACATCGATGAGGAGGTTTATTACCAAATCATCCGCCAAAAAACAGCGAGTCTGATGGCTTCCTGCTGTGCTGTAGGCGCTTCAAGTACAGACAGCTCCAAAGAAACGATTGAGCAAATGCGGGAGTTTGGAGAGAAAGTGGGCATGGCTTTCCAGATCAAAGACGACCTGTTTGACTACGGAGACGATGAGATCGGTAAGCCAGTGGGAATTGACATCAAAGAGAAAAAGATGACTCTGCCTTTGATCTATGCTCTTTCCAAAGCAGATTGGTTAGAAAAAAGGAGAATCATCAGCTTAATTCGAAATAAGAGCGACAACAAGAAAGCAGTCAACGAAGTCATCGAATTTGTTAAAAAAAGTGGTGGTTTGAACTATGCTAAAGAAGCAATGAATGGCTTCTACGAGGAGGCAGTTCGGATCCTAAATCAATTCCCAGATTCCGAATACAAAACTTCACTTTCCGCCTTAGTGGATTATACGATTGAGCGAAAGAAATAAAGATTAGGAAGAAAGACTTGCTAAAAAGGTTTTAAACTCTTCAAAATCATTCGCCATCGAAAACACTTGTTTTTCTCCCTTTAGAAAGGCTGCCAATCGCTCCGGTAAAATCACTTTCTCCCCTAATGCATTTTCAACCACATCACGGAATTTCCCCGGGTGGGCAGTTTCTAGAAATACGCCTTGATAATCTGGATTTGCATCCATAAAATCTTTCAATCCCAAATACCCAACTGCTCCATGTGGGTCGAGTGTATAGCCTTTTTTCTTTACTTTTTGAATTGCTGCAATAGTCTCAGCATCCGAATAAAATGCGCCGCTCACTTGAGTTTTCAATCGATTTTCGTCAAAATCATACAAAGCCAAAAGCCTAGGGAAATTACTTGGGTTCCCCACATCCATGCTATTCGAGATAGTTTGAACCGAAGGCTTTGCAGCAAATTCTTCTCCTCCCAAAAAAGTAGGGACGACTTTATTCTCATTAGTAGCAGCCACAAAATGTGTGATTGGCAAACCCATTTTTTGAGCTAAAATGCCTGCTGCCAAATTGCCGAAATTGCCGCTTGGAACAGAAAAAACGACTTTTTTGCCTTTCTTAGGAAGTCTTGAAAAGGCATAGAAATAATACAAACATTGGGGAATCCATCGGGCGATATTAATTGAATTGGCAGAAGTCAAAAGCAATTTCTCATTCAATTCCGAATCCAGAAAAGCTGACTTTACCATTCGCTGACAATCGTCAAAGACGCCATCGACTTCCAAAGAAGTTACATTTTGACCCAAGGTGGTAAACTGTTTTTCCTGTAATTCACTGACTTTCCCTTTTGGAAAAAGAATAATGACTTCAACTCCTTCCACTCCTAAAAATCCGTTGGCGACGGCACTTCCAGTATCCCCAGAAGTAGCCACCAATACCCTAACTTTTTGATCCGACTTGGCGATCAACATACTCATCAGCTTGGAACAAAATCGTGCTCCAAAATCTTTAAAAGCCAAAGTCGGTCCATGAAAAAGTTCAAGACTATACACATCCTCCTCCAAATCGACTAATGGCGCATCAAAAGATAGGGTGTGGTCAACAAGGTCCTTGATCTGAGTTTCTGTTAAATCTGTTGAAAATAAAGCTCCAATGACTCGGTAACCAATTTCTCGAAAAGTCAAGTCAGAAATATTTTCTAAAAAGGCTTCTTCCAAAACAGGAATTTCCATCGGCATATATAAGCCTTGGTCAGGAGCCAATCCTTTTATTACTGCTTCGGAAAGTTCAACTTGATGTGATCGATTGGAAGTACTGTAGAATTTCATGCTTGCTTGAGGACTTATTATGAATAAGAAAGTTTTGACTTTCGACTTAGGATTGAATTACATACGCTCCGCGCGTATTTATTTTAGAAAAGTACGTATCTGCCTCCAATCCGATTGCTTGATAAACTTCCTGAGCAGCCGCAGCAATTTTAGTAGAATTAGCGGCACCTTTAGACAGCGCAAATAGCGTTGGTCCGGAACCTGAAATCCCCATTCCTAAAGCTCCCGCATCTTTCAAGGCTTCTCGGATCTCATAGAATCCAGGAATTAAGACTGCACGGTAAGGTTCGGCTATGACATCTTTCAGAGATCTCGAGATTAACTCATAATCATCTTGATAGAGTCCGGCAATAAATCCAGCGACATTTCCTGATTGAATCGTAGACACTTTCATTGGGACCTGATCTCGCAAAACCGATCTCGAATCCGCTGTATTCAGTTCAAAATGCGGATGCAGAAGTGTGCAATACAACTCATCAGGCACGTGCAATTTGATCACATCCAATGGATGGTAATCCCGAATCAGAACAAACCCACCTAGTAAGCTTGGTGCGACATTATCAGCATGCCCAGCCCCACAAGCAACCTTTTCGGCAGCGATGGCAAAAGGCAACAAGTCTTTTTTGGCAAATGGATTTCCCAGAAGCTCATTGGCTGCAACTAAAGCTGCCACAGCACTTGCAGCACTAGAACCCATACCGGAACCTAAAGGCAATCCTTTTTGAAGGTAAATATCTATACCTGGATTGATCCCCATTTCATCAAGCATGGCTTGAATAGCAACTGCACAGGTGTTTTTTTCGGCTGCCATCGGTAATCTTCCCTGATCCCCTTCGATTGAAACAACAGTAAGACCAGGTTCCGCTTTTTGAATAAGTTCCACTGTATCTCCCATAGCATCGATGGCAAAGCCAAGGATATCAAATCCACAGGAAACATTAGCTACGGTAGCTGGCGCAAAAGCTTTGACCGACTTCATTATTCCCGGGTATAATTTCCAATTCGAATTACATCAGCAAATACTCCTGCAGCAGTCACATCTGCTCCAGCACCTGGCCCGCGAATAATCATAGGCCGATCATGATACCGATCTGTAGTCAAAAGAATCATGTTGTCACTACCACTCAAACTACTGAATGGATGTGAATTTGGAAGGGAGTTTAACCCAACTTTGGCTTTCCCATTTTCAAGTGTCGCCATAAATCTCAGTTTCTCACCTTTCTCTGCTGCAGAATTTAGGAGGCTTGAAAATTCAGCATCGTGCGGAACTAACTTTTCAAAAAACTCAGAAACCGAAGCTGCCTCTTGACAATCTTGAGGTACCATACTTTGAATGGTTATATTTTCAAACTCCAAAGTTTGCTCAGCTTCTCTTCCTAAAATCAAGATTTTTCGAGCTACGTCCATACCGCTCAAGTCATCCCTTGGGTCTGGTTCCGTGTAGCCTTTTTCTTTCGCTATTCGGACTACCTCAGAAAATGGATCCCCTTTTTCCAATTCCGAAAAAATGAAATTCATGGATCCACTCAAAACTGCTTCAATTCGAATCACTTTGTCACCCGAGAGCATCAAATCCTGCAATGTATTAATCACAGGAAGACCTGCAGCGACATTGGTTTCATAAAGAAATTTGACCCCACGTTTTTTAGCTAACTTCTTCAAAGCCAAATACTGCTGCATAGAGCCAGAATTGGCTTTTTTATTCGGAGTCACGATGGCAACTTTAGCTTCCAGAATTTTAGAATACAATTCCGCAACATCTTGACTAGCCGTACAATCCACAAAAACTGAGTTGGAGAAGTTCATCTCCTCCATTTTGTTTATAAAACGGTCAAGGTCTGTTTTTTCATCAGCCTCACTTAAAGAATATGGATTTTTCAAATCAAACCCATCCTCATGAAATGCCATAAATCGGCTATTGGCTAGACCGTGAATCTGAATATCTAATTCGTTATCACCTCGTAGTTTCTCTTGCTGATTCGCGATCATCTTGATCAAGGCCTGACCAATCAATCCTGTACCGACCAAAAACACGTGAAGCACCTTGTTTTCTGAAAGGAAAAATGCCTCATGGAGCGCATTGAGTGCTTTTTGTAAATCGGCTTGCGGGATTACGGCAGAGATATTCAACTCTGAACTTCCCTGCGCAATAGCTGCAACGTTGATATTATTTCGACCAAGAGCTCGGAACATTCTTCCTGAAGCCCCAGGATTATGCTTCATGTTTTCTCCTACTACTGCGATGGTCGCCAATTCATTGAGGACTGTGACCTCGTCCATTTCACCGGATTTGATCTCGTAGTAGAATTCCATTTCAACCGCATCTTTAGCAAGTACTGCTTCATGCGACTTGATTGCAAGACAAATACTATGCTCTGAAGAGGCCTGAGAAATCAATAAAATGGACACCTTCGCATCAGCCAAAGCTTTAAAAACTCGACTGCTCGCCCCTGCAGAATCCATCAAGCCTGCACCTTGGACAGTCACCATGGAAATATTCGAAATTGATGAAATCCCTTTGATCAAAGGTCCGATGCTCACTTCTCCATTAATGAGTGTGCCCGGATTTTCTGGCTCAAACGTATTTTTGATATATATCGGAATATTCCGCTTCATCGCAGGCTGCATCGTCGCAGGAAAAATAACTTTCGCTCCAAAATGAGAAAGTTCCATCGCCTCATTATAGCTCAATTGAGGGATGGTAAATGCAGTATAGACTAAGCGAGGATCAGAAGTCAATACCCCAGAAACATCTGTCCAAATCTCTAAATCTTTGGCTTCCAAGGCACCTGCAAAAATCGCCGCAGTATAATCTGAACCTGACCGGCCTAACGTAGTGGTTTCCCCTTTCGCAGTCGAGGCGATGAACCCCGTAATTACTTTGATTCCTTCGTGCTTCGAGAAATAAGCCTTGATTTGTTGGTTTGTAGTATCAAAATCGACTTTTGCCTGTCCAAAGCGATCGTTGGTACGGATCACTTCTCGTGCGTCCAAAAATTGTGTTTTCATCCCCTGCGCTTGCATGGATTCCGCCAAAACAAAAGCGGAAAGTCTTTCTCCAAAACTTGCTACGTAATCAAGCGTACGAGGTGAGTTTTCTTTGATCAAGAAAATACCATGAAACAAATCCTCCAGTTCTTTGAACCTCACTTTCACATAGGTCATGACTGTGGATTGATTGTGTACACCAATCAGTTGTCTTACCAGTGTCAAGTGTTTTTCTTCTAAAGTTTGAAGCAAGTCTCGATAGGCTTCATCGCCTTCTCTTGCAAGTTGGGCAATCTTCAAAAGGCTTTCGGTCACTCCTCCGAAAGCTGAAAAAACTACGGCTATCTCGTTAGTTTTAAGTTTGTCCTGAAGGATTGAAAAAACACGTTTTATATTTTCGTGGTTCGCTACGGATGAACCACCGAACTTGATGATTTTCATAATAAAAGGGCTAGATTTCTAAAATTGATTTGGCCTTTTCAGGCCTTGGGGGCGGGTACTTTATAGATCAGACGGGATCAACCCGTAATCGTGGTAAACATTCCGGTAGTCATAGAAAAAAATGTGCATGCGCCAACAACCGCGATCGGAAACTGGGTTTTTTGAGAAGAAAAATTCGCTGCAAATACCATGATTGGAAAATTGACTTGACAATCTTACTGCCAAAATTTCAATTAGCCAAACAATTCATTGAGGTTTTTCAAAAAAATAGTCTCTCGAATTGAAAATAAATCAAAAAATAAAATAATAAGTATCTCAGGGTTACTCTGAATAATTTACCGGGTATTGAATTTCAAATTGAAAAACTTATTTTAACTGGTATAAAAAACCTTTCGACAATGAAAAGACTTCAGTCACTCAGTTTTACAATTATATTTTTTCTAGCTACAAGCTGTGGCAGTTTAAATAGCATCAATCCACTCAGCCTACTTACAGGGAACACTTGGGCGTTATCCACTTTGATGGGCAAAGAACTGGACTTAAGTCAATTTGTGGGTGGTGTTCCAAGTCTTAATTTCTTGGATGGAGGAAAGCTTTCCGGATTTTCAGGTTGTAATAATTTCTCGGGTAATTTTTCCTTAGAAAATACCGCAGTCAAACTTGATCCTGGGGCCATTACAAAAAAAGCCTGCCCAGGTTCAGGTGAGCAGGATTTTCTTTCAGCAATTGATAAAGTAGGCCAGCTAAAAGTCGATAAAAATAAGCTTACACTTTTCGATGGCGATACTGAATTAATGAGTTTTATTCCCAAAGGCGATTAATAAATCGCCGCTATTTTCATTGGTTTACCTCGAAATTGAATTTCATCATTTTCTTTTTTTCCAATCAAGCTTTCTCCTAATGGAGAACTTTCACTAAGGAGGAAAATTTTGTCCGAACCAACATTGATTTGACCCAAACTAAGGGAGATCAAAAAGATATCAGCACCAATTTTCACCATACTGCCTTCTTGGATTGTAGGGGTCTTTTCCTTGATAGACTGAAGTCGGCAAAGTTCATCAAATTCAAATTTTGCTTGTTTCAGTTGCTTCTCGACTGTGTTTAAGTCCTGAGTCATCGTTTCACGGCCAGTTTCAAACTTATCCCCCGCACTACTTTTATTATCCTCAAGAATTCCTTCATTGATCGCATTTCGCTCCTCTCGAAGCATTTGCATCTTTTCCTTCACTTTGGAAATGGCGGTCTCATAAACCTTTGCCTTTAATTCATTCATAATTTTAATTTGCGCAAGCCTCCTTGCGTCTGGTATCGATGATGTATACTACTTTCCAGCCTTCGGCTAATTTGACCAATTGGAATGAATTCACTCCACAGTGGCTAAAATTACCATTAGCATAAAACTCATAAGGTGTCCAGGCAGTAGCCATAGGACCATCTATTTTTATTTCGTAACCTAAGATTCGCTCATCGAGCTGGGTTTCAGCCGGGCTTGATCCAATTCGCTGGATGAAATCAGCTACAGATCCATTCTTTACTTGTGGCCCATCAGCTGTCAATGCTATGGTCTGCATAATAGCATTTTCAGAAAAAACACCTGCAATTTGACTGGTATTCTTGGCTCTCATCCCATCAAATAAGGATTCAATTACTTTCTGAACTTCCGCCTCAGCTGTTTGCGCAAAACTCAGGCTCACCAAAAGCATTGAAAAGGCAAAAGTAAAAATCAATTTCATTTTCATAGTTTATTAAGTTTATACCTCGCCATAAAGTTTGAAAACTGTATCCTGAAGAGCTGGCGTATTCACCGCAAAATGCATAGACTCGGCGACATCAGTTGGAGTTACCCATTTGTTGAAATCCGCATCTGGCATCGCCTTCCTATTTTGAGGCGTGTCGATAATACTTGGCACAAAGATATGCGATCGGATTGAAGTCTCTTTGGTCTCCTCACCAACAATTTCCACTAAATCAAAAATCAATTTTTTACTCATCGCGTAGGCTAACTTTCCTGCCGCATCCACAACTTGCAGCGCAGGTCTGGCTCCCACAAATAGTAGCGTTCCTTTATTCTGGCTTTTCATGATAGGTAAAAAACCTTTAACCAAATGAAAGGCACTAAAAAAATTAAGTTTGAACATTTGATCTAACTCTTTTTGTGAAGTTTCAGCTATCGATCCCATCGCAAATCCACCTACAATCATAGCTAATGCATCCACCTCTAAGTATTGCAATTGGTACTCCTTAATGAATTCTGCCACTGCGATTTCATCAGTCACATCTACTTCATAAATATCATCTGCCTCTTCCACTTCTTCACCTTTATTTGGCTGAACCAAGGCTATAATGTGGTAGCCCTCACGCTTAAATTTATCAACAACTGCTGTCCCAAGATTTCCCGCCGCGCCAGTTATTATTATATTTCTACTCATTCTTATTAATATTTTTGTCCTATTATTTCTCAAATTAGGCTTAATTTTTAGAAAACGGCATGAATCAACTAAAATCAATAATTAAGAATAAGGAAAATGTGAGGCGACGAAACTTTGCGATAAAGTTCGTTTTGCTGATCATTTTAGAGTTTTTATACCAAGGCTACTCATTCTTAAGCAAGTACATCGAAAACAATGTTTTCATCCAGGCAGTCGTCGGTTCGATGATATTTTTGCTTACTGCCAATTTGATTATCTCTTTAGGAAGGATTGTCGTTCTGAAATTCTACTTACAGAAAACAGCTGATCACAAAGTCCAACCCAACTTCATGATCGGGATAGACCGTATATCCTGGATTTTGAACGTGAATGTTTTTCTTATCGCCTTGATGCTTGCATTCAATATTAAGCCACTTGAATTCCTGACCAGTATTACCATCGTAGCTGCAGCAATTGCCTTATTAACCAAGGATTACATCACAAATATTGTCAATGGCTTGATCATTATGTTTTCCGAACAATTGGAAATAGGTGATAAAATATTGGTTGGGAAAAACACAGGTTTTATTCGCGACATTACGCTAGTTAATCTTGTTTTGAAAGGAGAAACAGGAGAAATAATTTTAGTTCCCAATAACCTAATCTTCAGTTCAGAAGTGGTCAATTACTCCAAAAATGAATCGCATCAGGTAATTATTGATTCAGAAATCCCCTTTTATTCGAAATTTCAGCTGGGAGAATTCGAAACCTATCTTACAAAAGAACTGGCTCCTTTTTCAGAACGAGTATTCGTTGAAGGGGCCCAATTGACTGTTTTAGAAAGAAATCCTGAACACCTTGTAGTACGATTCCAATTCCCAATAAAAACCGGTGAAAAAGAATTGGAGAAAAAAGCTAAAAATGCAATTAACCAAGCCTTAATTAATTGGTCAGATGAA
>JAHEBE010000122.1 GCA_024642365.1 Algoriphagus sp. | reverse complement strand
ATTCGATTTTCAAGGCCAAACCCAGTGCATCGTTTGCATAGCCACAGGTTACCAGTCCTTCCGAATTCGAATCAGGTAGAATAAAAGCGACATCCTCACCAAATCCAGCATGTGCATCCATTGGGGCAGCACATTGGGTAAATTCATGTTTTCGGTTGAATTCGGTATTATTCGCATCGGTCGCTTTTGGCTGTTTCTCACCTTTCCAGATGATCCTAGTGCCTTCATCAATCAGAGGCCAGCCGCAATTGATATGATACAAAAGCATGTGAGGAGCAGGCGTATTTCCAAGATTGACTACGCTGTCTTTGATTCGTATTTCGGCGGAACCCAAGCTTCCGGAAATGCTGCGAGTCAGTTCTAAACTAGGTCCAAAGGTGGTAGTCTCCCGAACTTTCCCAACGATTTCAAAAGACAAATCTCCTGTGAAAATATCCGGTTGCTTGATTGAGACTAACTCAGCTGGAATATTTGAATAATTGCCATGCAAACCCCTTGAACCAGTTTCATCTTCATTTGGAGGACCAGCATTGGATAGTCCACAAGTTGTAAGTAGTCCTCCTCCGAAAGTTCGAAGCCAGTCAATTCCTTGATTGGAAAAAGGCTGAGGAGCTAAGCCTCCCGCATGAGAGATCCAGGCCAAGCTATTTTCATTGAAAAAAGTATCCAAAATATCCATTCCCCGATCCAAGACCACTTTGTACCGAAGTCCGGTTCCTGTATTGATCCAGGCAATTCGTGTTCCTCGGCCTGCACCATTGTCGAGGACAGAGGTTTCGATTCCGCCGAGTTGCTGCGAATTGGACAGTTTGTATTTCCAGCTTTGGCTGTTGGTTGGATTCATTTTGGGTTTTTGTAGGGATTCAATCTAAAAAAAAGCCTTTCCGAGACTATCCTGCGGTATATGGTAGCAAGGAAAGATTCGTTTTAAGTTAAAAAAAAATGGTCTTGTAAAATTGCCGTTGGTCAAAAAAAAGTCCAAGTCGTTCGACTTGGACTAATTCATTAACAAAAAACCAATCTTTATTTCATTTGCTTTAGCATGATATTTTTGAATTGCACTTTCATAGGAGGTCCGACATGAACTTGAAATCCCATTAAGCCTTTCATCATTCTATTTTTGGCATCGTCGTCAGTGACTTCACTCATCAAAGTGCCGTTGACGTAATGCTTCATTACATTCCCTTTTGCTACAATGTGGATGCTATTCCATTCGCCTTTTTTGATTAAAGCTCCTAACTCATCCCGATTCCCAAGCTCAGAAACTAGGTTCAAGCCTTTCCAAGCATTTCGCTCCACGAATTCCCTTAAAACTGTAATGCTATCCGGCTGTGAAGTGATTCGTGTTTGCTGCCCGCGATAGGCTAAGGTTGTTCGCTTTCGCTCCTCATAGTTTTGACCTGTGTAGCGATTGCCTCCGTCAATATCCGCCTGATAGCCTCGAAGTGCAAAAGGAACTTCCGTGAAGCGATCACTTCGGTACTGAACTCCAGAGTTTCCAGTTTCTGAAATCCAATAATCCACCTTCAATTCAAAATCTCCTGGCTCACCACCTTTCCAGATGATGAAGGTGTTGGATTTTAAAACCGTCTCGGGAGTGATATTTCCTGTGATTGCTCCATCTTCTACGGTCCAATAAACCGGATCATATTCCCAGCCTTCCAAGGTTTTGCCATCGAATATAGCTTTGAAATCATTTTGAATCGGCTCAAACTGAGTCGTGACTTCATTAGCTGAATGATCATATCTCGGAAAAGCGGATTCAATTCCCATATAACCTAGCACCATCACCGCAGCCGCAGTTTCTAGCATTAAATACTTTTTAATTAGCGGGAATTTCATTGCGCAGGAGTTGTAGCACCTTTATAAACTTCATGATCTGGATTACCTCCTGAAACTAGGTAAGCAATCAAATCCCGTAATTCCTCTGGATTTAATCGATTGATCAAACCTGGAACCATGATCGAAACTTCGGCATTTTTAGTAGCTCGAACTGTGCTTTTCGCCACTGTTCTGATGTCATTTGGAGAGAATGGGTTTTGAGACAAGTAATAATTAGCTTCATCCTCATCGGTCAATCGACCTACAATAGAACCACCGTCTTTTAACTCTAGCGTAGTAGCATGATATTGCTCGGAGATTTCTGCAGACGGATCGATAGTTGCGGTTAGCATATCCTTGGCAGAGAACCTTGTTCCCAATGTACTCAAATCAGGTCCAACGATCCCTCCTTGGCCTTGCATCACGTGGCAAGACTGGCAAAGAGTTGCAGCAAACATTGCTTTTCCTCGAGCCAAATCTCTGCCGACTAGCGTATCCATCAAAGGAAGCGCCTCTTCCAAAGTCCATCTTCTTCCCGGTCCCTCAGGCTGTACTCCCGGGTTTATCAAATCATTACCATTTTCTGCTAACATAGCAGCACCGGACATTTCATTATATCGATCAAAATCTTTTGAATCTACATTAGCCAAAGCCATTTTTCTTGCTCGGTCGATAAAACCAACATAGCTCCGTCCGCCTTTAAATCTAAATGAATCCTTAATCCACGTGAAATATTCGGTTCTCGACTCTGGAGACCAACCCGCTTTGGCAGCTCCCAAAACAGTAGCAAAGTAGGTTTGTTGTGCTGGAGGCATATTGGCAAGCATATTTGCGATATCCATTCCATATTGAGGATTCCGCATGATTAGATCCGAAGAGGAAGTATAAGTCTTCTGGTAGTTTGGATCATCTTTCGCATTTTTCAACAAAGCCAAAGTTTTCTCTACAGCAGAAGGCGCGTCCAAATGAACCATTAACACACTCATTGTACGATCCAACATGTTATCATTAGCTGGGAAATTAGGGTCTAGGTAAGCGACCAATTGCTCTTTCACCACTGTGCCTGGATCGCCTTGTCGGTAAAGAATTAATTCAAAAGCTCTGAGCAGGTCTTGCTTTCCTTTGTTGTCTAAACTTCCATAATCTATCCCCATCAAAGCCTGAATCATAGGCTCCGAGCTGACTTTGCCAGCATGTCTTGCCATGGCAATCATCAACTGAGTCAAGGTAGCTGGGTCTTTTTCAGCCATTGCTTTATCCTTCCAAGTAGCTAAAGGCTGATGCTCTACCACTATTCTTGCAGCATATTGAACATGACGATCAGCATGCTTTAAGTTCGGCCAAGCCATATCAAGCGCTGATGCAGGTGCACCGTCAAAATGGAATTCTTCCAATTGCTTTCTCAGCTTTGCTTCATCAGGAAGATCAGCTGCTAAGGTTGGCTTCTTCTCGCTTGCATTAATTTCTCCATCGTAATACACTCGATAAAGGTCTGACTCCAGTCTTCTACCTCCGGTCATAAAGTACATCGCTCCGTCAGGACCAATGATTCCATCGGTCAATGGTAGCGGTGAACCAGAAATAAATTCTTCCGTCTCGGCTACATAAGTTCCTCCTGATGGAGAAAGATGGATGCCGTAAATGATTCCAAAACTCCAATCAAAAGCGTATAGCGCAGTTCTGTATTTCTCAGGGAAATTCGCATTGGTTCCGAACATTAGATTGGTAGGGGAACCTTGACCTAAATTAACTACGGCTGGTAAATTGTCTGGATAGTTTGGAGTCCACTTTGAGTTACCAGTTCTCCAGCCGAATTCTGCACCGCTCGTCACGTGATTGATTCGAGTAGGTCTGTACCAAGGCATTCCAAAATCCCACTCCATATCCGCATCATAGGCAAATAAATCGCCAGCTTCGTTGAAATCAAAGTCAAAAGCATTTCTAAATCCAGCTGCGATCAATTCCCAATTTTTTCCCTCAGGGTCAATTTTTGCAATCCATCCGCCAGGAGCCATTCTGTTATTCGCATGACCTCTAGGATCTTTGATTAATGGAAACAAATTATCCTCATCCCAAACTCTTGGAAGTCGATAGGCATTCATTTCCGGTACATCTACGTGGTTTCCCGCAATCATATAGATTGAATTTCCGTCAGGGGAAACCTTCATACTATGAGGGCCATGCTCACCGGGTTGTCCTGTGAAAAGTCTTACCGTCGTAACCGTTTCATACTGATCATCACCATCCAAATCCTGGATTCGGTATAGTCCCGTGCTTTCTTTGAAAGTCTCGTTACCATTATGGTTGACCATCACGTAAATACTATTAAAAGCATAAAGCAAGCCTTGGGCGTAACCCATCCCGACTTGGGGTTCAGCTACATTTCCAATAATTAGCTTTTCGATTTTTGGAGCCAATGAATCTGAACCAATTGCTGGGATCTCTAATCGATAAAGAAAGCCATATTGATCAGCAGTGATCAGTCTGTTTTTATCATCAAAAGTCATTGCTACCCAAGAGCCTTGGTCAAGATCGCCAGGACTATAAATATGCTCTGCTTTGAATCCTTCTGGCAGCTTAAGCTTGGCAACCTTTGGATCGAGAGGAGCTTCCTCTTTTTTGGCACATGAGCTGGCAAAAGCAAAAACTATCGCCCCCATGAAAAGGAATTTGAAGTAAGATTTTAGGGTCATATTAATTGGGATTGTTAGATTTCAAGTAACTGGATTTGATGTCAACTTATATTTCTCAATATAAGCTATTTACTTTTTGCGAATTTAAAAACTATCCTGCCATCACATGGTCAAAGAAAATAACCCAACCTCTTTGTGGAAAATCTCACAATAGGTTGGGCTATTTGATTAAGAAAACCAACTTAGAAATAAGGACTCAAATTTGATTCATCTGCAGGGTAAGCATAAAACTTTTTGATATTTGTAAAGGCGTTGCTTCTTGGAACAGCACCAGCAATCGGCGGATAATAATAATTTAATGGATTTGCAATAATCCGCTGACCGTAAGGAACAATGATTTCCTGAATTCGATCGGTTCGCTGGATATCAAACCAACGCTTATTTTCAAATGCCAGCTCAACTCTTCGCTCTTTGAAGATCGCTTCACGGACTGCCACTTGACCAGCAGCAGTAGTGTTTGCCAATCCAGCGCGGGCTCTAATTTGGTTTAAATAACCAATTGCTTCGCCAGTTTTTCCTTGCTCATTCAGCACTTCTGCCATAAACAACAACACCTCAGCATAACGATAAACCACCCAGTTGGTGCCATGGTTATTGTGCTGGCTGTGTGTTTTTGCATGCTTTTTAATGTAAGGATAGTTCTTGTCTGTTCTAAAACTTCCTGCAAGAAATACGGTACCGATAGAAGCTGCCTTTCTCAAATCTCCAGGTTCATAAGCTGCGATAATATCAGGAGTTGGAATATTATTTCCTTCCCCATCAATATTTTGAGGGTTACTCGTACCTGTGATAGGCTGCATCTCTGCTGCACTAATTGGTCTTGGGAAGAACTGATAGATGAAATTACCATTCAAGCCTGCAGCTCCCTCCAGAAACTGTACCTCAAACACAGACTCCGAATTGTTTTTATTCGCGGTATTTCCTGGAAAAGCCATATCATAGCTAGCCATCAATTGATAGCCATGTGTCAAAACGGGAGCTAAAATTTGCTGTGCTTCCGCCCATTTCTTTTGATTGATATAGACATTTGCTAGCAAGGTTCTAGCTGCTCCTTCTGTAACTCGTCCTGGAGTTTGCTGAGCTTTCTTAGGTAAAAGCGGTACTGCAGCAACTAAATCTGTTATTATTTGCGCATACACTTCTGCTTCGGTAGAAAGCGGCAATGCAGCTTCTTCCCGTGTAGCTACTGGAGTCAAATGAAGTGGCACACTTCCAAAATAGCGAGCCAGCTCGAAATAAGCGTATGCTCTCAGAAATAAAGCCTGACCTTTTACATTTGCTTTTGCAGCAGCATCAAAATTAACATCATCAATCAAGCTCAATATTTGATTCGCTCGGGCAATTATCAAATAATCCTGTCTCCATTGATTCAGTACGTGTGTATTAGCTGTAGTCCCATTTGATTCAGGAACAGAGAAATCCGCTAAATCTTCCTGGTTATCTGTCGCTCCAAAAAGGACATTTCTTGCATAATAAGTATTGTCAGAATGCATTTCTGAAAGTAACCAAGCTCGATCATTGATGATCGTTCTTAGCGGTACATAAGCTGCATTCACAGCTTGCTCAAAATCCGTTTGATTTTTGAAAAAGGTAGCGGAGCTCAGCTGAGTTTCCGGTACTACCGTAAGAAAGTCTTCACAGCCACTTAGTGCAAATGCTGTCACTAATATGGCTAGGATATATTTTTTCATGTTATTTTTCATTTGTAAGTGAATAGTTTAAATGGGTTCATTTAGATCAGAAAGTCACATTTACACCAAAAGTGATTGTACGAGGAACTGGATATCCTGCCAAATCAACTCCGGGGCTAAGATTACCTCCGTCACCAGCACCATTATTCTGCATACTTACTTCAGGGTTTGATCCTCCCCAATAAGGAGTGAACACCCAAACATTTTGCGCTGATCCATACACTCTGGCATTTTTTATTGCCTTTGGAAGATTCTTGAAGGAATAACCAATAGTGATATTTCGGATAGTGAAGTAAGAAGCATCGTAAACGAAATTGCTATTTGGCCAATCTCGCTCAATTCCAGTCACGTTTCCTCCACCTACAGTCGTTCCAAAAATTCCTGCTCCTGGATTCTCAGGTGATCTAAATCTATCTGCTACTCTTGAAACCATATTAAACACTCCATCCAAGTTTGCGGTAGAGTAAAGGTGTCTCATATAGAGTTGGTTGCCTTGAGAACCGGAAGCTGTGATACTTGCATCCCAGTTTTTCCAAGCAAAATTATTGATGATACCATAAGTAAAGTCTGGAAATGGATTTCCAATAATCGTCCGATCATCATTATCCCCACCAAAAGTGATTACGCCATCTCCATTGATATCTTCCAACTTAATACTTCCAACTGTTGATCTACCCGGAATCTTAGCGGAATTTGCTAAATCTTCTGCATTGGCATAATTACCCAACTTATTAAGTCCATAAAACTGTCCAAATGGCTTTCCGACTTGTGTGATGTGCCAGCTACCATATACCCGATCTATCCCTTCAGCAAGTTCCATTACTTCATTTCTATTAAATGAAATGTTTGCATTGGTGGTCCAGCGGAAAGCTCCTGTGGTATTTACTGAGGTAAGTGAAAACTCATGTCCCCAAAACTTAATCTCACCAATATTATCATTGTAATTAGTGAAACCAGCCTCCTGAGGAATCTGTACAGCGTAAAGTAGATTGGTAGTATTTTTAGTATAAAAATCATACACAAAAGTGATCCGATCATCCCATAAACCTAAATCTAATCCAATGTCAAATTGAGCGGTAGTTTCCCATCCCAAATTTGTGTTATTCAATGAAGTAACACCAGCACCAGGGAAAACCGTATTTCCAAAAGCAGCATTTATCGTGTTATTCACTAAAGCGTATTGGGTGTAATTACCAATGTTATTATTACCGGTTACACCGTAACTTGCTCGCAGCTTGGTGAAGGAAACTGTAGAACTACTATTCAAGAAGCCCTCGTCTGAAAGCACCCATCCAACTGAAGTGGAAGGAAAAATACCCCATCTATTGTCTGCTCCGAATCGAGAGGATCCATCTCCTCTAATAGAAGCGGTGAAGAGGTATTTGCTTTTATAGTTATAAGTCAAGCGAGAAAAAATCGAAGTGAGTGACCATTCTTGAACATCTGAAAAAGAGCCACCTCGATTGACATTTATTGCGCCTTGGATGGTAGGAAGTCTATCATCTGCATAAGTATCCGCTTGAATTCGAGTTCGGTCACTTCTGAACCGCTGATTTGAGAATCCAAGTAATGCTTGGAAATTATGATCCCCAATACTTTTCGTATAGGTAGCTATATTCTCATTCAACCAAGAAAGGTCCTGGAACTCATCTCGAACAGAGACTGCCACAGTCGGTATGGCGACATTGATTGCATTCGTCGCTGTGGAAGGGTTAAAGAAAAAGAAATTAGAATTTCTCAATTCTGCATTGAAAGTCGTCTTCAATGAAAGTCCTGGGATTGGCTTCCATTCCAAATAAGTATTTGCCAAAACATTCAATACTTTGGTTTGATTGGTTATCTCATCCGCAGATCTTAACCAGTTTGGATAAGCAAAGATATTTCCAGTGTTCGCAGGGAATCTATTGAAAGAAGTCAATTCACCATCCTCAGTATAAATCGGCATGACAGGCCAAGTGTGCAATGCATTGAATAAAATACCTGTGCCACGAGAACCGTCAGTTTGAGGAGTATTATCTACCACATAGCTTGGAGCTACATTCACCCCAATATTTACTTTATCTGAAACTGCATAATCAGTATTCATCCGAAGTGAGAATCGCTCATAATCCGTATTCCTTACTACGCCTTTTTGATCAAAAAATCCAGCAATAATCGCTGTATTGACACGCTCCTTATTTGAGGTGACAGTTAAGTTATATGACGTAATTGGAGCAGTTTCTAACATGGCACCATACCAGTCATTATTCTTATCTCTGTATTCTGCAGGATTTTGAAAAATATCAGGTACAGTCTGACCAGCATCCGTGTAGTACTCTTTTTTAAATTGAGCAAACTCTTCTGCTGTCAGCATTTCCAATCTACCTTTCTCTGGTACTGTCTGCCAGCCAGTATAAACATTCAAATTTACATTGGTTTGACCCTTTGTTCCTTTCTTAGTGGTGATCAATACAACACCGTTAGCTGCCCGAGAACCGTAAAGGGATGTAGAAGCTGCATCTTTCAATACAGTAATGTCTTGGATTTCATCTGGGTTAAGTGCATTGATATCCCCAGTGATTGGGAATCCATCTACTACATAGAGCGGGGAACTTCCTCCAGTTACTGAAAGTTGGCCTCTGATTCGGACGTTCATTCCTTGACCAGGCTTTCCTGTAGTTTGATTGATCTGGACACCTGCTAACCTACCTTG
>JAHEBE010000121.1 GCA_024642365.1 Algoriphagus sp. | reverse complement strand
GTAAGATCCCCTAGTAAACTCGATTGCCCGGCAACTGAAAGCCGATTAAGTTTTAAAGTGGCAAATCCAACTCGAACCTTCGAATCTGTAATAGTAACTTGGTCCAGTTTCCCGGCTTGCAATAGCTGCCAATTTCCAGAATTAAACTTGAGTTCAACATTTGAAAAAACAGCTTGGCCTAACTCTACGAGTTGATCATTTAGGGTCTGATTCGCAAAAACAATTGTTCCATTTTTAATCTCTGTGATTTGGTTACTTACTCTAAAACCATTTGAAACTGAAATTGAATTTCCTTTTAGATCAAAATTCACAAGCTGATTCCCAAACAGGTTGACGCTAAAAGCATTCGCATCAGAGGGGAAGTTCACAGTCACAGAGCCAGAGTTTGCCCCATCAAAAACTACTCTTGTTCCTTGGCTAGGAATACGATTTGCTGTAGTTCCATTTGCAGTAGTAGACCAATTAGACGGATTTGACCAATCTCCTGTAGCTGAACCAATCCAATAAAGCGTTTCTTCTGCTCCATCTGCAGTACCTGCTTTTAGCACAAAAGAGAAATCTTGCATTTGATTTACTAATTCTCCTTTATGGGTAACTTCAATTTTGTATTTCTGGGCTTTTGGACTTCCAATAAAAATCTGCTCTACATTGTCTCTGAAATTATCTTTGGTAGTTTCTGCTTGAGCTGATAGGCTTAATGCTGGATCAAGGGTATACGGGAAATAAACCTGTCCTTGTTCATCTATGATTCGTAAATCAAGATCATTTACAAGCATTAAGTTTTGAGGATTAACTGAGGGTGCTGGAGAGTTTCCGGAGGGATCAGTCCATGCAATAGTGACGCGGATAGGGCTCAACCCATCAGAAGTAAATTCATTTACAAACTTCCCACCTTGGACCAAGTTTTCCTCTCGAATTACATCAGAACTTCCATTTTCATTCAAAATAATTTCAGCGGCTGCTTTGGTATTTAAAAGTCCCCAACCATAAGTATAGTCAGGACCAGGATTTGATCCGGCCTCCTTGGTCGTATTAATCATCAAGGCTTTGACAGTAGATGCCCACATATAGCGCCCGGAATTCCTATTTGAATAAAGCTGTTGGAGTAACAGGAGCGATCCAGTTACGTTTGGTGAAGCCATGGAAGTTCCACTTTGACTTAAATAGGAATCAGTCGCACCACCATCAGATACACCTGTACTAAAAACATTAACCCCCATACCTACTACATCTGGCTTGATGCGTCCATCATCCACTGGGCCTACACTTGAAAAACTGCTAATAGCTACACTTTGGGGTCCAACATATTCAGATATTGCGGAAACGGCTCCAACTGTAATGACATTTTTTGCGACTCCCTCTGGGCCGATAGTATCGTCTGGACCATCTGGGTTTTTTGTACCATCCCCCGAATCATCCCGATCATTTCCTGCTGCCCAAACAACTGTATAATAAGGCTTTGAAAAAATCAGATCATCAAGACCTTTACTTTTACTCGAATAAAAACCAAATCGATATTCCTCTTTAGGATCCACAGCCGTGTTCCCTGCCCAGACCCAAGCATTACTCGAATTCCTATACCATCCAAGGACGACACCATAGGAATGATTTGACACCAAATGCCCGTCTAGTTTTGTTATAGGATCGAATGCATTTACATTCATTTTAGCTAGATCGCTTTCCCAATTAAACGCCCAACCCGTAGCTTCGCTAGCCATACCTTTAGCTGTTGGGTTTATTCCAGCTGCCATAATAGTTCCTGAAACATGGGTCGCATGATTACTTATTACTTCAGTAGAACCATCTACTTGAGTTAATCTTCCTTGAAACTCCACATGATTTGCCTTAGGACGAGTCTGATCATAAATGCCGACTGTCATCCCTTTACCAGTCAAGTTTACTCCAAGAGACCCGCCAACTTGAATTGCGTTTGTACTCGTAGTAATTGCTGCTTGTAAATTAAAAATCGTGTAATAAACTGGAGAATCCGACTCATCGAAATAGTTCAATTCAGCAATGTCATTATTTGCTAATTTTAAAAGCATAGGAATTCCGCGTGACGATGCTTTTTGCTTTAAAAACTCTTTATTTAAAATAAATGAAGGATAATTTGAGTTAAACTCATTTGAAATAGAATTTCTAACTGTCTCCAAAGAAGGTTGAATTATACTTTGTTGACCAAAGGAAAAACTTAAACTAAGGGCAAACAGACAAATAGTAACTAATATTCTCATTTATAACTTTTCTATATTTCTCTATTACAACGACCTAAAAATAAATAAAGTTTAAATAAAAGGGGGCTGGAAATAATTTCAATTCTTGGATTTAATGGGGTTTTTAGTTTGAAAAACTAAATTATTAATTTGGAATAAATTATCCTGTGAACCCCTTCCTCCATTCCTTATTTTGGGTTTTATTAAAGTAAGATTTTCAGGATTATGGGACACATTTAAATGTCATCACTACTATTCCAAATATTAGGAATAAATAAAAAAAGGGAGAGTCTCCTCTCCCTTTTTTAACATTAATTATTGACTATTGCTTTACTAGTACAGTCTTGCCATTAATCCCGTTTGGAACATCGCTCCAATAAACAGTCATTGTTTTAGTAGCAGCATTCCAAGATCCAATCTTTGGTTCTACTGTAGGTGCTGTTATTTGGAACTGTGTCGCTCTTGCCTGAACAAAGGTAAGTTTATCACAATTATCAGAATAAATAGCCTCTTGAATTGTGTTAAATCCAAATGCCTTATAAAGACCTGCAGAAATATCTGAAATGACATATCTTCCAGTACCTAAAGGAGTTACTGTCACATCAGCTGTGAAAGTTCCATAAGCCGAAGTTCCAGTCGCAACCCATTTATCAGTAGCTACTGAAATCGCTGAAGGACATACAACTCTTATCAACACCTTTAATGTGCCATAAGTAGAGGAAACTTCAGCACCGGTAGCAGAAGCCATCTTCAACACCAAATTTGGGGTTTCATTTGGCTCAATGTTTCCTGTAAGAATAGTTAAAGGAACTTTAGCAATGAATTCACCAGCAGGAATGGTAACCGAAGTTGCATCCAATTTATAATGAACTCCGCTAACTGCGGTTGAAGTAGCATCAGCTTCCAAGTTAATTGTGATAGCACCCGTCGCGGAAGTTGAAACTCTGTTCACCTGAATTTCAATAACATTCGTTTGTGTAGAACTACTTCTAACTTGAGTGGCAGCTAGTCCATTTGGAAGGTTAGCCGCATTAAACTCGACTTGGTTTCCGCTATAAATGGTATCATAACCTTGCTCATCAAAACATGCAGTGGTTGTCAACGTAGCGACAAGCATTGCTAGGAATATATATATTCTATTACTTTTCATTTTCTTTTCTGGTTTTATTTATAACCTGGGTTGTCTACCAACAGCTCATTCAATTGTATCTGATCTACAGGAAGTGGAGCAAGTAATCTGTAATCCGAGTAAGGAACAGCAACGTTGGTTCCATGCTTCGTGATTGTTAGACCATTTCGCTTCAAATCAAACCATCTATGACCTTCCAACGCAAATTCTAATCTTCTTTCTTTCAAAATTTGATTGAATAATGCATCTCCAGTCAATCCAGCAACAGCTGTCAAACCTCTTTTGCTTCTTAGCGCATTCAAATCTGAAATTGCACCAGCAGCATCATTTGTTCTGAATCTAGCTTCTGCTCTGATTAGGTAAAGCTCAGCAGCTCTCATGATTGGAAGGTTTTCCAAGAAATCACCTTTAGTACCTAACCATTTATTAGATCTATAAACTGTTCCTGAAGCTCCAGACCGAGTTGTCTCTGTCCAAGTTGCTCTTCTGATATCACCTGTCTCATACGCTGCAAGCAATTCGTTTGATGCAGTTACAATGAATTGCGCACTGTTAAACACGTTTGCAGTCAAAGTACACATAGAGTTGTTTACCCCATCTACAGTTGACCAATCCACTGATCTGATTTCAACTTCGAAAAGGGACTCAGGGTTTGGATAAGTAGAGAAGCTAGACACGTAATTAGCTGGAGTAGCAAGACCTGCTCCATCATTTGCCAATCCGAAAGTAGTCATCGCTTGTGTTGCCATGGCAGCAGCTTGTGCAAATTTAGAGTCATATAAATAAACTCTAGCTAGCATTGCTTCAGCAGCACCTTTTGTAGCTCTGTAAATACCTGCAGTACCTTTAGCAGCAGATGGAAGTAAGCTAATAGCAGTAGTCAAATCAGATTGAATTAGATCATAAACCTCACGGTTTGTAGATCTAGCTTTAAAATCTGCATCAGAGAAACCCAATGTTGGAGTTGTCCGAATGATTACAGACTGATTCCAGCCATTTACTTCTTTACCTGGCTCATAGCCATAGACTTTTGCTAAATCGAAATAATACAAAGCTCTTAAGAAATAAGCCTCACCTTTAATACGATTTTTTCTTGTCGCATCACCTTCTACTTCATCAACACCAGCAATAATAATATTGGTTTGATTGATAGAACCATAGTTACCCCAAAGGTTTATGTGAGCACGATCCGCATTTACTTCTTGTCCAATGTATCGACCAGTGTTCGCGATAATTCTTAAATTATCAGCCATAATTTCTGGCGCGATCATTAAAGTCTGTCCATAAGATCCAAAGCCTCTAACACCTCCATAAGCAGCTGCCAATAGAGACTCATAACCATCTACATCTGCAAAGGCAGTTTCTGGAGTTAAACTTTGTCTTGGTTCGGTATCCAATAAATCTGAGCAAGAAGCCAGAGATACAAGAGCACCAAGCGTTAAAATTTTAATATAATTTTTCATTCTTAATTCTAATTAGAAGTTAAGGTTAATACCTGCAGAAATCTGACGCGCATTTGGATAAGCTCCATAAGAACTACCAATGGAGTTTGCCTCTGGATCAATACCATTGTATTTGGTAAAGGTCGCCAAGTTCAATCCTTGAACGAAGAAAGATGCGCTTGCCATTCCAATCTTACTTGCAGCAGCAGAACCTAGTGTATAATTTAAAGTCACTTGCTTCAATCTAACATATCCACCATCGCTAATCAATCGAGTGGAGAACGTGTTCACAGCTGAAGTTCCTGGCTCTTGTCCACCTTCATAAGGTCTACCAACAGTTTTAATATCACCTGGTTGCTTCCAATAATCCAATTGGTCAACTGTCAAGTTTCCTGTTCCAGAACCCCAGTTTGAAAGATTATACAAATCAGAGTTTGTTGCTAAGTTTCCAAATTGATACTGGAAGAACACTTCAAGTGTCAAAGGTCCATAGGTAAATGTGTTAGAAAGACCACCATAGCTAGACGGTAGAGTACTTCCTCTGTAATCCAAAGTATTCGTTCCGGTCACATAAGTGAAGTTTCCTGTTCCAGTACCATCGTCATACATTGCACGACCATTTGCCGGATTCACACCTAGGTATTGGTTTGTGTAGTAGAATTGAATTGGCTTTCCTACGATCAAATCATTACCAATCCGATCTTTTCCATCATAAAGCGAAAGAAGCTCATTTTCCAAGAAAGTAACATTGAAACCAGTACTCCATTGGAATTTACCAGCAACAATATTTACAGTCTGAATATCAAGATCAATACCTTGATTTCTTACTTCACCCGTGTTACGTGTGATTGAGCCAAATCCTGAATCAGTTGGAAGTGGAGTGTCAAAAAGGAGTGATTGAGAATTTTTTCTCCAGAAATCAACTGTAGTAATGATTCTACCATTGAAAATAGTCGCATCCAAACCTAAGTTGATTGTTTCTGACTCTTCCCATGTCAACAAATCGTTACCCAACTGAGAAAGAGTCAATCCACCTTGTCCAAGGTATTGTCCAGATGAACCAACTAATGTTCTTGACGCAAAGTTTGCAATATCAGAGTTACCAGTTATACCATAAGATGCTCTAACTCTCAAATTATCCAACCAAGTCACATCCTGAAGGAACGCTTCGGAAGAAAGTCTCCATCCTGCAGAAGCAGCATAGAAAGTTCCCCACTTATTTTGCTCACCAAATCTTGAGTGACCATCTCTTCTTAAAGTAAAGTCAGCAGTATATCGATCGTCATAATCATATTTTACTTGACCGAAAACACCTGCTCTTTTGTACTCCGTGAATGAACTTCCTACTGAGAATGGTGTAGCAGCGTTATTCAAGTAAATCAAAGTAGGGTTAGGGAAACCTCGACCAGTTGCAGTTTGCAAATCTGACTGAGAACCTTTGTATTCAAAACCTAAGATACCTGACACGGTATGAACCTCATTAAATTTCTTGTTGAAATTGAAGTTATGGTTGGTGTTGAAGTTTGTGTTTCTTCTTGCTGTAAATACTGAAGCACCACCGTAAGATGAGAATACAGGAATCGTAGAAGGTCTATTATTGATATCTGCGTTGTCAGAGAAATCAATACCGAAATACGAAGTAAAGCTCAACCATGGAGTGAATTGATAATTCAACTGAAGGTTTGATACAGTCTGAACTGTCTTACCGCTTCTCAATTCTTCGTAAACACCTTGAACGATGTTATATCCGAACAAGTGGTTAGAAGGATAAGGAGCAAAAGAACCATCTTCGTTGTAAATAGGAACATTTGGACGTGCAGAGAAACCTGCTACAAATGGACCATTTACGAAGTTACCTCTATCAATTGATCCATTGGTATTCTGGAATGATAAAGACAAGTTTGCGGCAACTGTGAAGTTTTTGTTAGGTCTGTGTGTTACATTCAAACGACCAGTAGCTCTAGAATAGTCTGATTGAACTATTTGTCCTTCTTGATCAGTATATGATCCAGAAAGGAAGAAAGTAGTTTTCTCATCACCTCCAGAAACCGAGATATCATAAACACTTAGACGACCTGTTCTATAAAGAGCGTCTACCCAATCATAAGAAGTCAAATTTGGATCCTCAGGATTACCATAAGTCGCATCAGAACCAGAAGTTGCTAATCCACGATTTTGGTATGCTACTCTTTTAATTCCTGCTAGTTGAGATGCGTCCATTACATCATAAAGATTTAATGGCTTTACTATACCTTCCTGAACAGAAACTTTGATTTTAGACTTTCCTTTAGTTCCTTTTTTGGTGTTGATCAAAACTACACCATTAGCAGCCTGAGCACCATAGATCGCTGCAGCTGCAGCATCTTTCAATACTTCGATAGACTCAATGTCATTCGGGTTGATCGATGCAAGCGCATTTTGAGATCCTTGACCAGAAAGACCACCATTGTTAACTTGAACACCATCTACGATGTAAAGTGGATCGTTACCTGCGTTGATCGAGCCGACACCACGAATTCGCACGTTCAAAGTACCGCCTGGCTGTCCAGAAGTAGAAGTTACCTGAACACCAGCAATACGACCTTGCATTGCACGGTCAAAGGATTGAACTGGAAGGTTTTCAAAAACTTCACCTTTTACAGATGAAATCGCGCCTGTAATTTCTCTTTTTGATTGATCACCATAAGAGGTAATTACAAATTCAGATAAGGCTTGAACATCTGGCTCCATGGAAATATCCACGGTTGTTCTATTGCCGATGTTAACCTCTTGGGATCTTAAGCCGACAAAACTAAAGACCAATACATTGCTTCCGGCAGGAACACTTATTGAATACTTGCCATCTAAGTCAGTGGCAGTACCAATTGTAGTACCTTTTACCAGAACTGTTGCTCCCGGTACTCCAAGGTTATCTTCGTTAGAGATAACTGTACCAGTGACCACACGATTTTGGGCAAATGCAAAAGCACTTCCCATCAGAATCATGAGTCCTAGAAGTAAAACTTTCCTCATATTTGATTTGATTATGGTTTAAAATAAGTTCAATGATATTCTATAACTCGCAATAACACAATGGGACTACTAAAAAATGTGATAAATGGTTTGAAAGCGAAAAAAATCAAAAAAGAACAAAATTAGACTCCACCCAAATAAAATTTTTATAGAGCTCGTTTCACAAAATATTTAGGCAATTTTCTAATATTATCTTAATGTTAACAAAAGTTAATTTGTTCTGAAAAAAATTGATTTCAGCCATATTTTTTTCAAAAATCAATTAACAGGACTTTATTTCTCCATTACAAGTAAAAACAAAATATTATATACTTAAATATATTTTATAGGTCATATAATTAGTTTTTAATATTTATATATAAAATAAACATCTGAATGAAAAGTAAAATTAATATACAAAACTAAATAATAGTTATAAACCTAATTAAATAGGCAATCAAAAGACCGACTAGGTGACATTTATAGCCTTAGGGAAAATTTAGAGTACTTTGATAGTAATCCTTCTATTCAAGGCTTGGTTTTGTGGACTGCTATTCGGAACCATGGGAACCTTATCCCCTTTTCCTTCAACCATTAGTCTAGCAGGGTGCAAGCCTTTATCTACCAAATATTTTTGCACGCTTTGAGCCCGTTGCAAGCTTAATTGCATGTTATACGTGGCACTCCCGATGTTGTCTGTATGTCCAGTAATCAGGATATTCACATTGGGATTTTCAACCAAAAAATTATGCAATCGAGTCAACGACGATTTAGACTCAGGCTTCAGATCATATTTGTCAAATTCAAAAAATACGTTTTCAAAAACGAACTCAATTCCTGGCGCCACTGGATCTAGCTGAATTACCAAATCTTTTACATTTTGGATTTTGTCTCGCTCCACATTGAAAATCTTGGGGATAAATCCTTTCTTTTCCACATACAATCCTGAAACAGATTTTTCAGGATAAAGCATCATAAACTCACCGGTTTTCCCATCTGATTTAAACTCATAAAGCGTGCTGTCATTAGCCAATGAAACCAATGATAGAGCAGCTTCAATAGGCTGGCCTGTTTTTGAATTAAAAACCTTCCCCTCCGTCACAATCAAATTTGCACCGAGGT
>JAHEBE010000435.1 GCA_024642365.1 Algoriphagus sp. | reverse complement strand
GATACCTGATTTCCAATAAAATGAATCAGGAAAAAATACAGCAAAAACAAGAGGCCCTAAAGACGAAAAACGCAGAGCTGGACCAGCAAAAAAAATTCCTGTCTTCGATTAATTCTTTTGTCACAAACTTATTGGACCAAGAAGACATACTCTCCGTTTCCTGGGAAATTGCGGAAAATGTGATTGAGAACTTTGGGTTCACAGATTGTGAGGTTTACATCCTCAACGAGGAAAAACAACGCTTTGAGCAATTAGCAAGCTACGGGCTTCAAAAATCAACAAGCCGGGAAATTGAAAGTCCCATCCATTTTTGTTTAGGAGAAGGAATCATTGGTAGCGTCGCCATAAATGGCATCGCAGAGATCGTAATAAATAGTAAAAAAGATCCTCGATACCTTGAAAGGTTAGACGGTGGACAGTCCATGGTTTGTGTTCCCATCATCTATGAAGGTAAAGTCTTAGGCTTGATCGTTTCAAAACATAAACAAGAAGATTTCTTCACCATAAAACACTTGGAGACTCTATCAACCATTGCAAATATTGCAGCATCAAGGCTAAAAATTGCAAAAGCAAAACGAAAGCAAAGCAAAGCAGAAACTGAACTTAGAGATAGCGAGAAAAAATTACGCCAAGTAATTGAATCTGCACTCGATGCGATAATCACCATTGACAGCCGAGGAAGGATCAAAGAATGGAACCCCAGAGCAGAGGAAATCTTCGGTTGGAAATTAGAGGAAGTCATTGGGAAAATGCTTACTGAAAATATCATCCCTAATCATCACCATCAATCTCATGAGCAGGGAATGGAAAAATACATGGCGACGGGAGTTGGTCCAGCATTGAATCAACGACTCGAGCTGACTGCGATCCGAAAGACAAAGGAAGAGTTTCCTATCGAACTAACGATAATCCCCATTATGCAAGCTGGAGAGCGTTCTTTTACTGCATTTATCCGGGACATAACGCTTGCCAAATCTACCAAAGATGAGATGGAAAAATCGCTTGCGAAGGAGCGGGAACTCAATGAATTTAAATCACGATTCGTGTCAATGACTTCCCATGAATTCCGTACTCCACTCACTACGATCAAACAAAATGTTGACTTGATTGGCTTCCAACTAGAAATGGAAAACTCAAAAGCCATGGAGAAATATGGTAAATATTTCAACCGAATTGATTCAGAAATCGGACGAGTGACCAATTTGATGAACGATATTCTACTTCTAGGAAAAATCGAAGCCGGCAAAGTAGAAATAAAGAAACGAGCAAATGACTTAGTCAATTTTGCTCAAGTTTGCATTCAAAAAATCTGTCAGGGCAGAGCTGACAACCGATCTATTCAGCTTCAAATCATTGGGGTTCAACAACCAATTCAGATGGATGCCCAGCTAATGGAGCATGTCTTGACGAACTTGCTTTCCAATGCTTTAAAATATTCCCCAGATACGGAAGACCCAATCTTAATAATTTCTTTTGCAAAACTTTCCGAGGTAAAAATCACTTGCAAAGATTTCGGAATAGGCATTCCTAAAAAAGATCAAAAAGGATTGTTCTCCTCTTTTTACAGAGCGACAAATGTGCGAAACATCCAAGGTACTGGACTTGGACTTTCAATCATGAAAGAATTTGTTCAAATGCACAAAGGAACAATTAGCGTCATCAGCGAGGTAGATAAAGGGGCGGAATTTATTATCACTCTTCCTACTTCTTAATTCTTGTTTTGGCATTATTGAAAATTAATTTGTTCTTTTAGCTATGGAATTGAGTCGGCTAAAAGTACTTATTGTAGAAGATGATTTATTAATCTCTGAGAGCTTGAAGGATATCCTGCAAGTTTTGAATCATGAGGTAATCGGTATCGCAGACAATGCAGATACCGCCATTGAGCTCTGCAATTCCAATCTTCCTGACATTGCTTTGCTTGATATTCAGATTAGCGGAGACATCGATGGAGTGGAGCTTGCCGAAATCATTCGGGATCAATTTGACATCCCATTTATTTTTACCACCGCCTTTGCAGATAATGAGACTGTCCTTCGCGCACGTGACAAAGGACCTTTCGGCTATTTGGTAAAACCTTATGGAGTAAAAGAAGTCAATGCTGCAATTCAAATTG
The DNA here is from genome assembly GCA_024642365.1 of Algoriphagus sp. Classification (GTDB taxonomy): domain Bacteria; phylum Bacteroidota; class Bacteroidia; order Cytophagales; family Cyclobacteriaceae; genus Algoriphagus. Next base: position 316 of record JAHEBE010000435.1, on the reverse strand, counting down.
CCAAGGCCTCTTTTGATCGATTAAAAACTGCTGAGAAGGCAGTGACTAATCTGTCAAAAATTGTGGATAACAGCCTTTTCCTTAAAGTGGATAGCAAGCTCGTCAAAGTGAAAATCGAGGATATATTATTTGTGGAGGCAAAAGGTGATTATGCCTTGTTCAAAACAAAATCAAAAGGCTATATCGTGCATACTACGATCAAACATGCCGAAGAACGACTTGCCTCATTTAACTTCCAAAAAGTCCATCGCTCTTACATTGTCAACATCTCCAAAATCGTAGATATTGAAGAATCCAATTTGCTGATTGAGGATAA
>JAHEBE010000434.1 GCA_024642365.1 Algoriphagus sp. | reverse complement strand
CCCCTGCTCCCATGGTGGAAGCACTTCCTGAAGAATTTCCTGAAGTGGAATATGCGGTAAACTTCAGACAACGAGGTTCCTATTTAGTGAAAAAAGTAGACCAAAACATCAAAGAAGATCACGTAATCTGGGCCAGTAAAGACTTTTTCAATGTTTTCGGTACGCAACTATTGGAAGGAAATCCTCAAGTGGTTTTGGCGGAACCCAATACTATGGCGATTAGTAAAAGTGTTGCCGAGAAATATTTCCCAGGGGAAAGTGCCTTAGGGAAATCTTTGACTCTTGACAATGACATGGACTTCCGTATAACCGGTATTTATGAGGACATACCTCAGAACACCCATTTCCATTTTGATTTTCTGCTAGCAATGGAAGGCTTGGAAGAAGCCCAAACTACTTCCTGGCTAGGTAATAATTTTCAGACCTATTTGAAAATCAATGAGAATGCAGATTCAGAAGCTGTGAACCAAAAACTTCTAGCTCTGGTCAAGAAGAATGTAGAACCAGAACTGAGCAAGGTTTTCGGGGAAGGGGCGACCATGGAATCCATGCTGGCAAACGGAGGCAAAATGGAATATGAAGTGCAGCCACTTTTGGATATCCACCTGAAAAGTGATCTGATGGGAGAGTTTGAACCGAATTTCAACATCACCTATATCTATCTTTTTGTAGCGGTGGCGCTCTTTATTTTGATCATCGCCTGTATCAATTTCATGAATCTGTCCACAGCTAGATCTTCCAACCGAGCAAAAGAGGTGGGAATCCGAAAAGTGATGGGCTCTTTCCGATCACATTTGATCAGACAGTTTTTGATGGAATCGATTTTATTGAGTTTTATCTCATTTCTAATTGCTGTTCCTCTGGTTGGCATCTTACTCCCTCAGTTCAATGAATTGGCAGGAAGAGAACTTACCATTCCTTTTTCACAATTCACTTTTTATGGAATTCTCCTCTTGGGAGCAATAGGTACTGGTTTGCTTGCCGGAATTTACCCTTCTTTCTTTTTATCAGGATTTAAGCCGATCAGTATACTGAAAGGAAAGGTGGCCATGGGAATGAAAAGCGGAATGATCCGTAGTTCTTTGGTCGTGTTCCAATTTGCGGTTTCCATCATTCTGATTGTAGCGACGATCGCCGTTTATAATCAATTGGATTACATCCAAAATAAGAAAATAGGCTTCAAAAAGGAGCAGATCATTACGGTCGATGATATTTACGCTTTAGAAGATCAGGCTGAATCATTCAAGCGGGAAATCCTGTCAAATAGCATGATGGAGGCAGGTACGATCACTGGATTTTTACCAGTAGGAGGTACCTGGAGATCAGATACCCCTTGGTGGGCAGAAGGGAAGGATCCGAAGCAAACTGAAAATATGGTGAGTTTGCAAAATTGGAGTGTGGACTATGATTATGTAAAAACCCTAGGGATGGAAATCGTACAAGGAAGAGACTTTTCAATGAACTTTCCATCTGATTCAAGTGCGGTTATTTTGAATGAATCAGCCCTGGCCAATTTCAACTTTGTCGGAGATCCGATCGGTCAAAAAATCTATACGATGGCGGGAAATAATGAAACGATGAACTTGGACGCGTTGGAGAGTAAGACAGTCGTAGGAATAGTGAAAAACTTCCACTTTGAATCCCTCAAGGAGAATATCGGTGCAGTGATGATATTTTTGAATACAAGACCTCAGGGCATTGCTTCGTTTCGCTTTAATGCTACGAATACCGACCAAGTGATAGAGTTTGTGGAAACTACTTGGAATAAATTTGCTCCAGGGCAACCCTTCACTTATTCTTTCCTGGACGATCGATTCGGGAATATGTATGCTTCAGAAGTTAGATTAGGGAAAGTCTTTGGGATTTTTGCCAGCTTTGCAATTGTCATTGCTTGTCTAGGACTATTTGCCCTGACAGCCTTTACCGCGGAGCAGCGAACCAAAGAAATCGGCATCCGAAAAGTATTGGGTTCCAGTATAGGAAGCATTGTCTTCTTGCTTTCCAAAGAATTCACCAAACTCGTCGCTATTTCCTTTGTGATTGCATCGCCTATTGCTTGGTGGGCGATGAGTAAATGGTTGGAGGACTATCAATACAAGATCGATTTAAGCTGGAAAATCTTTTTATCTGCGGGAGTTTTCGCAGTAGTGATAGCCTTGCTTACGATCAGTTATCAATCCATTAAAGCTGCTACCGCTAATCCGGTGAATTCGCTGAAAAGTGAATGAAAGGATTTAAAATTTAAGATTTCAAAGTAAGAAGGCTGACAACCTCCAACATTAAGAAGACTCAAACTCCAACTGAAAATGCTCAAAAACTATTTTAAAATCGCAGTTCGAAGTCTTCTTAAGCGGAGACTTTTCTCTCTGGTCAATCTCCTTGGTCTGGTCTTGGGACTGGTTGCTTTTTTGGTACTGACGGCTTTTGTAATGA
>JAHEBE010000006.1 GCA_024642365.1 Algoriphagus sp. | reverse complement strand
TCAAAATCTTCGGAAGAAATACTCCTGTAGAATTAAACTTTATACAAGTAGAAAAACAAGACTAAGCAATGGCTAAGGAAATCACTGGTTATTTAAAACTACAAGTGAAAGGTGGCCAGGCAAACCCGTCGCCTCCAGTAGGTCCAGCTCTTGGTTCCAAGGGTCTGAACATTATGGAGTTTTGTAAGCAATACAATGCGCGTACCCAAGATAAAATGGGTCAAGTGCTACCTGTATTGATTACGATCTACTCTGACAAGTCTTTTGACTTTGTGGTTAAAACTCCTCCTGCAGCAAACTTGTTGCTTGAGGCTGCAAAGCTAAAGAGTGGTTCTGCTGAACCTAACCGTAAGAAGGTTGGATCAGTATCATGGGATCAAGTGAGAGAGATTGCGGAGGTAAAAATGCCTGACCTTAATGCTTTCAAAGTCGAGTCTGCCATGAAAATGGTAGCTGGGACAGCACGAAGCATGGGTATCACTGTATCTGGAAAAGCCCCTTGGGAAGTATAAATAAAAAACAATGGCTAAGTTAACAAAAAAGCAAAAAGAAGCTCTTTCTAAGTACGACCCAAGCCAAGTGTACTCCCTTGAGGCAGCTTCTTCTATTTTAAAGGAAATATCATTGGCAAAGTTTGATGCTTCAGTAGATGTAAACGTTCGTTTGGGCGTAGATCCACGTAAAGCTGATCAAATGGTAAGAGGTGTAGTAGCCTTGCCACATGGTACTGGTAAAGACATCAAAGTATTGGTGCTTTGTACTCCTGATAAAGTAGCTGAAGCAACCGAAGCAGGTGCAGATTACGCAGGCTTGGACGACTACATCGCTAAAATTGAAGGCGGATGGACTGACATTGATGTCATCATCACGATGCCAAACGTTATGGCGAAGGTAGGTAGATTGGGTAGAGTATTAGGACCAAGAGGTCTTATGCCAAACCCGAAATCAGGAACTGTTACTCTCGATGTAGCTAAAGCAGTAAAAGAAGTAAAAGCTGGTAAAATCGACTTCAAGGTTGATAAATTTGGAATTATCCATGCCGGTATTGGAAAAGTTTCATTCTCTCCTGAGCAAATTCAGGAAAACGTGAAAGAGCTTATCCTTACTATCTCTAAGCTAAAGCCTTCCTCATCGAAAGGAACGTATTTTAAGAGTATATATTTATCCAGTACAATGTCTCCTGGAATCGCAGTAGACAAGGGTAGCATTCAAGGTATTTAATCATGACTAGAGACGAAAAGAAAGTAATAATCGACGGTCTTACTGAGAAGTTTAAAGAAAACCCTTTCTTCTACATCACTGATGCTTCCGGATTTTCGGTAGCTAAGACCAACGCGTTCAGAAGAGCATGTTTCGAAAAAGGTGTTGAGTACAAAGTTTACAAAAACACGCTTATCGCAAAAGCTCTTGAAAATTTAGATGCTGACTATTCCAAGTTGTCATCTGAAGCTTTGAAGGGATTTTCTGGAATATTATTCTCAAAAGAGACCAGTAACCTGCCAGCAAATTTATTGCTGGATTATAGAAAAAAACAAGGTAAAAAAGAGACTAAGCCAATATTCAAAGGTGCAGCTATCGAATCTGATGTATTCATCGGAGAGGCGAACTTGGAAATGTTGTCTAAGCTCAAATCAAAGCAGGAATTGCTTGGCGATCTAATTGGATTGCTACAATCTCCAGCAATGAACCTCATTTCTGCATTGCAAAGTGGTCAAAACAATTTGACCGGTGTGCTTAAAACACTTGCAGAAAGAGAAGAAAAATAATACTTAAAAAAATAATTAAACAAAAATTAAATTTCAAATACGATGGCAGATCTTACACAACTTGCAGATCAGTTGGTAAACTTGACTGTAAAAGAAGTTAAAGAATTGACAGATATCCTTAAGGACCAGTATGGCATCGAGCCTGCTGCTGCAGGAGCAGTAGTAGTTGCAGGTGGCGCGGCTGGTGCTGGAGATGCTCCAGCTGAAGAAGAGAAAACATCTTTCGATGTGATCTTGAAGGCAGCAGGTGCTTCTAAACTGGCAGTTGTAAAACTTGTTAAAGAATTGACTGGTCTTGGTCTTAAAGAGGCAAAAGATCTAGTAGATTCAGCTCCTAAGGCACTAAAAGAAGGCGTAGCTAAAGACGAAGCTGAAGGCTTGAAGAAGTCTTTGGAAGAGGCTGGTGCTGAAGTAGAGATTAAATAATTTGCTCAGCCGAGACTATTAGGTTGAGGCTCAGCACCTAAGACCTGACTATTTTAGTCAGGTCTTTTCCTGTTTATGCACAGGTCTTAAATTGCATTATTTCAAGTGGAAATTGACTTATTCCACTAAATTAATTTCACCATAAACATACACTACCTTGGCTATCAAGAATCAAACCGAAAGGAAAAGTTTCTCCTCCATTAAGGTGGTCAAAGACTATCCGGATTTTCTAGATATTCAGCTGCAGTCATTCAAAGACTTTTTTCAGTTGGATACTCCTGCAGAAAAGCGACGGGCAGACGGCTTATTTAAAGTATTCGCAGAAAACTTCCCGATCAGTGATTCCAGAGAGAATTTCACTTTGGAATTTATTGATTATGCAGTAGACCCTCCAAAATACAGTGTCGGCGAATGTATTGACCGTGGATTGACCTACTCTGTTCCCCTTAAAGCAAAATTAAGATTACTTTGCCACGATGAGGACAATGAGGATTTCGAGACTATCGAACAAGAAGTATTCTTAGGCAATCTTCCGTACATGACGGAGAAAGGTTCCTTTGTAATCAACGGTGCAGAGCGTGTAATCGTCTCTCAACTTCACAGATCTCCAGGAGTTTTCTTTGCCCAGAGCAAGCATACCAATGGTACAAAGCTCTATTCAGCTAGAATTATCCCTTTCAAAGGTTCTTGGATCGAATTCGCAACTGATATTAATAATGTCATGTATGCTTACATCGATCGAAAGAAAAAATTCCCAGTTACTACACTATTGAGATCCATCGGATATGGAACTGATAAAGACATTCTTGATCTTTTCGGCCTTTCTGAGGAGGTTCCAACCACTAAAGCTGCATTGAAGAAAGTAGCAGGGCGTAAGCTCGCTGCTCGTGTACTTAGAACGTGGGTGGAAGATTTCGTAGATGAAGATACTGGAGAGGTAGTTTCAATTGATAGAAATGAAGTCTTACTAGAGCGGGACACTGTCCTGACTGAAGAAGACATTGAAATGATTTTGGATTCTGGTTCCAAAAGCATCATCCTAAACAGGGAAGATGTGAATGTGGCCGAATTCTCTATCGTATATAACACACTTCAAAAAGATAACTCAAACTCTGAAAAAGAAGCAGTTGAAGTAATTTACCGACAATTGAGAAATACAGAGGCTCCTGATGAGTCTACTGCTCGAGAGGTAATTCACAGCTTGTTCTTCTCAGATAAGCGATATGATCTTGGTGAAGTGGGAAGATATAGAATCAATAAAAAGCTTGGTCTTGATATTGATCCTGAGAAAATTGTATTGACTAAAGAGGATATTATTTACATCGTGAAGTATTTGATCGGATTGATCAACTCCAAAGCGGTGGTAGATGATATTGACCACTTGAGCAATAGAAGAGTTAGAACTGTTGGTGAGCAGCTTTATAGTCAATTCGGTGTAGGTCTTGCTCGTATGGCAAGAACAATCCGTGAGCGAATGAACGTTAGAGATAACGAAGATTTCAAACCAGTTGATTTGATTAATGCTCGAACGCTTTCTTCAGTAATCAACTCTTTCTTCGGAACTAATCAGCTATCTCAGTTCATGGATCAAACCAATCCATTGGCTGAATTGACTCACAAGCGTAGGCTTTCGGCTTTAGGGCCAGGGGGTCTTTCGAGAGAAAGAGCTGGTTTTGAGGTTCGAGATGTTCACTATACGCACTACGGTCGTCTTTGTACAATCGAAACTCCAGAAGGACCAAATATCGGTTTGATTTCTTCTCTCTGTGTACATGCCAAAGTAAACTCTATGGGATTCCTTGAGACTCCTTATAGAAAAGTAAAAGATGGCAAAGCAGGAATGAAGTCTGAAGACATCGTTTTCCTAACTGCAGAAGAGGAAGATGATCATAACATTGCGCAGGCCAATGCGCCGCTTAATGAGACTGGTAAGTTCATCAACGAAAAAGTAAAAGCAAGATTTGAAGGAGACTTCCCAGTATTGGAACCTTCGGAGATTTCTTATATGGACGTTGCTCCAAACCAAATTGTATCTGTTGCAGCCTCTCTAATTCCTTTCTTGGAGCATGATGATGCGAACAGAGCTTTGATGGGATCAAACATGCAGCGTCAAGCAGTACCTCTTCTTAAGGCTGAAGCTCCAATTGTAGGAACAGGCTTGGAAGCAAAAGCTGCGATAGATTCTAGATCATTGATCATCGCCGAGGCGGATGGAGTAATTGATTACGTAGATGCTCGAAAAATTGTGATCAAATATGATCTTACAGAAGACGAGCTTTTGGTAAACTTCACAGACGAATACAAATCATATGATTTGATCAAGTTTAGAAGAACTAACCAAGATACTACTATCAACTTGACACCTCTGGTGCTTAAAGGCCAGCGAATCAAAAAAGGTCAGGTATTGGTAGAAGGATATTCTACAAACGATGGTGAGTTAGCCTTGGGTAAAAACTTGAAAGTGGCTTACATGCCATGGCAAGGATATAACTTTGAGGATGCGATCGTAATATCTGAGCGAGTAGTTCGAGAAGATGTTTTCACTTCCATTCACGTAGAAGAGTTCCAACTCGAAGTACGTGATACCAAGAGAGGTGAAGAAGAATTAACTTCTGAAATTCCAAACGTTTCTGAAGAGGCTGTTAAAAACCTTGACGAAAATGGCGTAATCAGCATTGGTGCTGAGGTGAAAGAAGGCGACATTATCATCGGTAAAATCACTCCTAAAGGTGAGACTGATCCAACTCCTGAAGAAAAACTGCTTCGTGCAATCTTCGGGGATAAGGCTGGTGACGTGAAAGATGCATCGCTAAAAGCCTCTCCATCCTTGAATGGTGTGGTCATCGAAACCAAACTTTTCTCTCGTCCTAAGAAAGACAAAGACAACCGTGCTAAGTCTAAGGCAGAAGTTGAAAAGCTAAAAGCGAAATATTCGAAGGATTTATTGGCTATCAGAGCTCGAATGATCAACAAACTAGTTACTATCCTTGATGGGAAAACCTCTCAAGGTGTGAAGCACAAGTTTGGTGATGAGATCATCTCTAAAGGAACAAAATTCAGTGCTAAGAATATTGAAAGCAATTTGTTCCCAGCTAAGAATCCATATCGTGATGAGAGTAACTACAACGTTCCAGAGGAAGCAAACCTGATTTCAGACATCATTCTTGATGACTGGACAAAGGATGAGCATACCAATAATTTGGTGATTGCTTTGGTGAAAAACTTTGTGAATTCTCGAAATGAGATCAGTGGTAACTTCAAGCGTGAGCGATTTACCCTAGAAGTAGGGGATGAGCTTCCAGCTGGAATCGTACAACTTGCAAAAGTCTATATCGCTAAGAAGCGTAAGCTGAAAGTGGGAGATAAGATGGCAGGTCGCCACGGTAACAAGGGTATCGTAGCTCGAATTGTTCGAGACGAAGACATGCCATTCCTAGAAGATGGAACTCCAATGGATATCGTATTGAATCCACTAGGTGTACCTTCTCGAATGAACATCGGACAAATCTTTGAAACAGTCCTTGCATGGGCAGGACAGAAGCTTGGTAAAAAGTATGCAACTCCGATTTTTGACGGAGCTACTTTGGAAGAAGTTTCTCACGAGCTTGAGCTTGCAGGACTTCCAGCTTATGGTAGAACGTATTTATATGACGGTCTATCAGGAGTTAAATTTGACCAGCCAATTACAGTAGGTGTTTCTTACATGTTGAAGCTTGGTCACTTGGTTGATGACAAGATGCACGCTAGATCAATCGGACCTTATTCTTTGATTACGCAGCAGCCATTGGGTGGTAAAGCACAATTTGGTGGACAGCGATTCGGAGAGATGGAAGTTTGGGCTTTAGAAGCATTTGGTGCTTCTCACGTCCTTCAAGAAATCCTGACAGTAAAGTCTGATGATGTAATCGGTAGAGCAAAAGCTTATGAAGCAATTGTGAAGGGTGAAAACCTTCCTAAACCTAACATTCCTGAATCATTCAATGTATTGGTTCACGAGTTAAGAGGTTTGGCTCTTGAAATTACCCTAGATTAATTAAGCGAATTAGGGCTCTCAAGAGCCCTTAACCTATCTTCAAAAAACTATGGCGTTCAGAAAAAATAAAAAACTTAACAATGATTTTTCAAGAGTCACTGTAAGCTTGGCCTCTCCAGAATCTATTCTGGATAGTTCAAATGGTGAAGTGACTCAGCCAGAGACCATCAATTATAGAACCTATAAGCCTGAAATGGGCGGATTGTTCTGTGAGCGAATCTTTGGTCCAGTTAAAGACTGGGAGTGTCATTGTGGCAAGTACAAGCGCATCAGATATAAAGGAATTATCTGCGACCGTTGTGGAGTCGAGGTAACTGAAAAGAAAGTGAGACGCGAGCGAATGGGGCACATCGAATTGGTGGTTCCAGTAGCTCACATTTGGTATTTCAAATCACTACCAAATAAAATCGGCTACTTGTTGGGTCTTCCTACCAAGAAGTTGGATCAAATCGTTTATTACGAGCGATATGCGGTAGTTCAAGCGGGTATCAAAGCTGAAGAAGGTGTTCAATACCTTGACTTCCTTACGGAAGACGAGTACTTGGATATCATGGATAAGCTTCCGAAGGAAAACCACATGTTGGATGATGAAGATCCGAATAAATTTATTGCTAAAATGGGAGCAGAAGCTCTTGAAATGCTTTTAGCAAGAATTGATCTGGATGATTTATCATACTCTTTGCGTCACCAGGCAGCTACAGACACATCTCAGCAGCGTAAAGCAGAAGCTTTAAAACGACTTAAAGTCGTTGAAGCTTTCCGTGATGCAAGAACAAGAATTGAAAACAGACCAGAGTGGATGGTGGTACGAATGGTGCCAGTAATCCCGCCAGAATTACGTCCATTGGTTCCTTTGGATGGTGGTCGTTTTGCAACCTCTGACTTGAATGATCTCTACAGAAGAGTAATCATTAGAAATAACCGATTGAAGCGATTGATTGATATCAAAGCTCCTGAGGTGATTTTGAGAAACGAAAAGAGAATGCTTCAGGAAGCTGTAGATTCACTTTTTGACAACTCTAGAAAAGTAAATGCGGTAAGATCCGATGGAAACCGTGCCTTGAAATCTCTTTCTGATATGTTGAAAGGAAAGCAGGGTCGATTCCGTCAAAACTTGCTCGGAAAGCGTGTGGATTATTCCGGACGTTCGGTGATCGTAGTAGGTCCTGAATTGAAGCTTCACGAGTGTGGTCTACCAAAAAATATGGCGGCTGAACTTTTCAAGCCTTTTATTATCAGAAAACTGATTGAAAGAGGAATTGTAAAGACAGTAAAATCTGCCAAGAAAATTGTGGACCGCAAGGATCCAGTTGTTTGGGATATCTTGGAAAACGTATTGAAAGGACATCCTGTCCTGCTCAACCGTGCTCCTACGCTTCACAGACTAGGTATTCAAGCTTTCCAGCCTAAATTGATCGAAGGAAAAGCGATTCAGCTTCACCCATTAGTATGTACTGCATTCAACGCCGATTTTGACGGTGACCAGATGGCAGTTCACGTACCACTTGGCCATGAGGCAATATTGGAAGCTTCCACTTTGATGCTTTCATCACATAATATCCTTAACCCAGCGAATGGTGCGCCAATTACAGTACCATCTCAAGACATGGTTTTGGGTCTTTATTATGTAACTAAAGGCAAAAAATCAACGCCTCAAGAGCCAGTTGCTGGTGAGGGAATGACATTCTACAGCACAGAAGAGGTGATCATTGCGATGAATGAGGAGCAAATCTCCAAGCACGCAAACATCAAGTGTAAGGTAAATGTCAGAGATGCAGAAGGAAATATCACGAGTCAAATCATTGATACCGTTGCAGGCCGATTGATCTTCAATCAGTTTGTTCCAGATGAGGTAGGATATGTGAATGAACTTTTGACCAAGAAAAAACTTCAGCAGATCATTGCTACAGTAGTAAAAGTTTGTGGTATGGCTCGTACAGCCCAATTCCTAGACGATATCAAAAACCTTGGATTCCAGATGGCATACAAAGGTGGATTGTCAATGGGATTAAATGACGTAATTATTCCAGCGGAAAAAGAGCCGATGATTGCGAAAGCAAAAGAAGAGGTGGATCAAGTTTGGAATAACTACTTGATGGGTCTTATCACAGACAATGAGCGATATAACCAAGTAATTGATATCTGGACTCGTACTAACTCTCATTTGACTAATAATCTGATGAGACAAATGGAAGAGGATAAGCAAGGATTCAATGCGATCTACATGATGATGCACTCAGGAGCTAGAGGTTCAAGAGAGCAGATTCGTCAACTGGGTGGTATGAGAGGATTGATGGCAAAACCACAAAAGAACCTTCAAGGATCTGTTGGTGAAATCATCGAAAACCCAATTCTTTCCAACTTTAAAGAAGGTTTGGATGTATTGGAGTATTTCATCTCTACACACGGTGCACGTAAGGGTCTTGCGGATACCGCTTTGAAGACAGCTGATGCTGGATACTTAACTAGACGACTTGTGGACGTTGCTCAGGATATGATTATCACTGAGGAAGATTGTGGTACACTTCGTGGTCTAATTGTTCAGCCATTAAGAGATAACGACGAAATCGTAGAGCCGCTTTCTGAGCGAATCTTAGGTAGGGTTTCTGTTCATGATTTATATGATCCGATTACTGACGAGTTAATCGTTGAGGCTGGGTCTGAAATTGATGATGAAGTAGCTCGAATCGTAGATGAGTCGACTATTGAAGAAGTAGAAATTAGATCCGTATTGACTTGCGAAACCAGAAGAGGAGTTTGTGCTAAATGTTATGGTAGAAATCTTTCTACTGGTAACATGGTTCAAAACGGTGAATCAGTTGGGGTAATCGCAGCGCAATCAATTGGTGAGCCAGGTACTCAACTTACCTTAAGAACATTCCACGTAGGTGGTACGGCATCGAACATGGCTGTTGAAGCTTCCGTTCCTGCCAAGTTTGAAGGTGTGGTTGAATTTGACGAAGAATTGAGATGGATTGAGACTACCAATAAAGAGGGTGAACCACTTTCTGTTGTAATGGGTAGATCTGGAGAGATCAAAATCAATGATGCGAAATCTGGTAAGACTTTAGTGTCTAACCATGTGCCTTATGGAGCAATCCTTAATGTAAAAGATGGGCAGAAGGTTATTAAAGGCGAATCACTTTGTAAGTGGGATCCATATAATGCTGTTATTCTTTCTGAATTTGATGGAAAAATCGAATTTGACGCAATTGTTGAAGGTGTTACTTTCAAAGAAGTTGCAGATGATCAGACAGGTTTCCGTGAAAAAGTAATCATCGATACAAAAGATAGAACCAAAAACCCTGCGATTCTTGTCAATTATGGCGAAGATTCTAAAGGCTATAACATTCCAGTTGGAGCTCACTTAGCGGTTGAAGCAGGTGAAAAAGTGAAAGCTGGACAGATATTGGTGAAAATCCCAAGATCAGTTGGTAAGACAAGAGATATTACTGGAGGTCTTCCTAGAGTTACTGAATTATTTGAAGCTAGAAATCCATCAAATCCAGCGGTAGTATCTGAGATTGACGGTGTAGTTTCTTATGGCGGTATCAAGCGAGGTAATAGAGAAATCATCATTGAGTCAAAAGATGGTGTAATTAAGAAATACATGGTATCTCTTTCTAAGCACATCTTGGTTCAAGAAAATGACTTTATCCGAGCTGGTGAAGCACTTTCTGATGGAGCAATTACTCCAAATGATATCCTTTCTATCAAAGGTCCAACTGCAGTTCAAGAATACTTGGTGAATGAAATTCAGGAAGTATATCGTCTCCAGGGTGTTAAAATCAACGATAAGCACATTGAGGTTATCGTATCTCAAATGATGCAGAAAGTTGAAATTCTGGATGCTGGTGACACTGGCTTCCTTCAGAATCAAGTGGTAGATAAGTGGGCTTTCCGTGAGGAGAATGATAATATTCTTGATAAGAAAGTGGTAATGGATGCTGGTGATTCTTCTACATTGAAGCCAGGTATGATCATTTCTGCCAGAAGATTGAGAGACGAGAATTCTAGTCTGAAGCGTAAGGATCTAAAACTTGTGACTGTTCGTGATGCAGAGACAGCGGTATCAAAGCCAACTCTTCAAGGTATCACAGCCGCATCTTTGGGTACAGAAAGCTTTATCTCTGCAGCATCCTTCCAAGAAACCACGAAAGTGCTTTCTGAAGCTGCCATCAGAGGAAAAAGAGATGAGCTACTCGGTTTGAAAGAAAACGTAATTGTGGGTCACTTGATCCCTGCAGGTACTGGTCAGCGAAGACTTCAGCCACTAATTGTAGGATCTCAAGAGGAATACGATAAGCTTTCTGAAAACATTGAGCGTAGTAATTCTAAAAGAACTAGCGAGGCTATTCTTTAATAGAAAGTATAATTTTAAACGAAAGGCCTGTATTCATACAGGCCTTTTTTAATCTAAGTGAAATATGGAAGATGAAAAAAAAATCCAAGATCAAAACCACCAGATCAATATAGAGCTTTCTGAAGAGGTAGCTGAAGGGGTTTATTCAAACTTGGCGATGATTGCGCACTCGAACTCAGAATTTGTAATCGACTTTATTCGACTAATGCCTGGTGTACCAAAAGCAAAGGTGAAATCTAGAGTAATAGTGACTCCAGAGCATGCGAAAAGGTTATTAGCGGCTCTTAAAGATAATATTGAAAAGTATGAGGCCGCTTTTGGAAAAATTAATCAAGGTGGTGGTACGCCACAATTCCCGATTAGCTTCGGTACTCCAGGAGAAGCTTAGTAAAAATATAACTTCCTAAGTTTGTTCCTTTTATTAAGTTCATTACCTTTGCAGTCCAAAATTTAACAGTTTACAGGAAAACTAAATTTTATCAGTTAATGCCTACTATTCAACAATTAGTAAGAAAAGGTAGAACTACACTGGAAACCAAATCAAAATCAAGAGCTTTGGATTCATGTCCACAGCGAAGAGGAGTTTGTACCAGAGTATACACTACGACCCCTAAGAAGCCTAACTCCGCGATGCGTAAAGTGGCTAGGGTAAGATTGACAAACGGAAAAGAAGTGAATGCTTACATTCCAGGAGAGGGTCACAATTTACAAGAACACTCGATCGTATTGATCAGAGGTGGTAGAGTAAAAGATCTTCCAGGTGTAAGATATCACATCATCCGAGGTGCACTAGATACTGCAGGAGTAAAAGACCGTAAGCAAGGTCGCTCTAAGTATGGTGCTAAAAGACCAAAAGCAGGTAAGGGTGCTCCAGCTGCTCCGGCAAAGAAAAAATAATCAAAACATTAAAAAGAAATGAGAAAAGCGAAACCAAAGAAGAGATATATTCTTCCTGATCCAAAGTTCAATGACACCTTGGTAACCAAGTTTGTGAACTGTCTAATGGTAGATGGGAAGAAGAGTATTGCTTACAACATTTTCTACGACGCTGTAGAAAAGGTAGAATCCAAAGTAGGTGAGAATGGTCTTGAAGTTTGGAAAAAAGCGCTTAACAATATTGCTCCATCTGTAGAGGTGAAGAGTCGTAGAGTTGGTGGTGCTACATTCCAAGTTCCAATGGAAGTCCGACCTGAAAGAAAGATGGCCCTTGGAATCAAGTGGATGATCAACTATGCTCGAAAAAGAGGTGAGAAAACAATGATGGATCGTCTCGCTGGAGAAATCATCGCTGGTGCAAAAGGCGAAGGTGCTGCAGTAAAAAAGAAAGACGATACTCACAGAATGGCTGAGGCAAACAAAGCATTCTCTCACTTTAGATTTTAATTAGGATGGCAAGAGACTTAAAATATACAAGAAACATAGGCATTGCGGCGCACATTGATGCTGGTAAGACTACCACCACTGAGCGTATCCTTTTTTACTCCGGTGTATCTCACAAAATCGGTGAGGTTCATGATGGAGCTGCGACAATGGACTGGATGGCACAAGAGCAAGAGCGTGGTATCACGATCACCTCGGCTGCTACTACAGTTTTTTGGAACTATAGAGATCAAAAATACCAGATTAACATCATCGATACTCCAGGTCACGTGGATTTCACTGTAGAAGTGAACCGTTCTCTTCGAGTATTGGATGGATTGGTTTTCCTGTTCAGTGCTGTGGATGGTGTTGAGCCACAGTCTGAGACCAACTGGCGATTAGCTGATAATTACAAAGTAGCAAGAATCGGATTTGTGAATAAAATGGACCGTGCTGGTGCCAATTTCCTTGACGTGTGTAAGCAAGTTAAAGAAATGCTTGGTAGCTATGCAGTGCCATTGCAGATTCCGATTGGAGCTGAAGATAAATTCCGTGGTGTAGTTGATTTGATTAACAACCGAGGAATTGTTTGGAATGAAGATGATTTTGGAATGACTTTTAATGAGATTCCAATTCCTGAAGATATGTTGGAAGAAGTTGCTGAGTGGAGAGAGCATTTGCTTGAAGCAGTAGCGGATTACGATGAGTCTTTGATGGAAAAATTCTTTGATGACCCGAATTCCATTACAGAAGAAGAGATTCTTAATGCATTGAGAAAAGCAACCATCGACATGAAAATTGTCCCAATGGTATGTGGTTCTTCTTTCAAAAATAAAGGTGTGCAAACCATGCTTGACTTGGTGATGGAACTTCTTCCTTCTCCATTGGATAAGGATGATATTATTGCGCATGACCGCGAAGATGAGGAAAGAGAAGTTCGTATTTCTCCTGACGAAACTGAGCCATTTACTGGTCTAGCATTCAAAATTGCTACAGATCCTTTTGTGGGTCGCCTTTGCTTCGTAAGAGCATACTCAGGTATCCTTGAGTCAGGTTCTTATGTATTCAATAGCCGATCAGGTAACAAAGAGCGTATTTCTCGGGTGTTCCAAATGCACGCAAATAAGCAAAATCAAATTGAGCGCTTGGTTGCAGGTGATATTGGAGCTGTTGTAGGTTTCAAGGACATCAAAACTGGAGATACACTTTGTGATGAAAAGCGCAAAGTTGTTTTGGAATCAATGGTATTCCCAGAGCCAGTTATCGGTTATGCAATTGAGCCTAAGACTCAAGCTGACGTAGATAAATTAGGAATGGCGATCGCCAAGTTAGTGGAAGAAGATCCTACACTTGTAGTAAATACAGATCACGAAACTGGTCAGACGATCTTGAGAGGAATGGGTGAGCTTCACTTGGATATTATTATTGATCGAATGAAGCGTGAATTCAAAGTAGAGATCAATCAAGGAGCTCCTCAGGTTGCTTATAAAGAAGCTCTTTTTGGCTCGGTTGAGCATAAAGAGGTTTACAAAAAGCAAACTGGTGGTAAAGGTAAATTTGCGGATATCGTATTTGAACTTGGCCCTAAGGATCCAGATCCTGAAACAGGTGAAATCAAACCAGGACTTGACTTTGTCAATGGAATCGTAGGTGGTGTTATCCCTAAGGAATTTATTCCTTCGATTCAAAAAGGTTTCAACGAAAGTATGAAAAATGGTCCTCTTGCAGGATACCCGATTGAATCTATGAAGGTAAGATTGTTCCATGGATCTTTCCACGATGTCGATTCAGATGCGCTTTCTTTTGAATTGGCTGCTAGAATTGGTTTCAAGGATGCAGCTAAGAGATGTAAACCTCAATTGCTTGAGCCTATTATGTCTGTTGACGTAGTGACTCCTGACGAATATACCGGTCCTATTACTGGTGATTTGAACAGAAGAAGAGGATTGATGAAAGGTATGGATACAAAAGGAACCTCTTCTGTTGTAAGAGCAGCTGTTCCTTTGTCAGAGTTGTTCGGTTACATTACCGATTTGAGAACAATCACTTCCGGTAGAGCAACTGCTTCGTTGACATTCTCTCACTATGAGCCTGTACCGAATAACATTGCAGAAACCGTAATTGCTAAAGTAAAAGGTCAGAAAGACTAATCTAATATTGCGATGAATCAGAAAATCAGAATAAAATTAAAATCATACGATCATAGCCTGGTGGATAAGTCATCAGAGAAGATTGTGAAAGCCGTGAAAGCCACTGGCGCAGTTGTAGTAGGTCCAATTCCATTGCCTACGAAGAAGGAGAAGTTTACTGTATTGAAATCCCCTCACGTAAATAAGAAGGCGAGAGATCAATACCAACTTTGTACTTATAAGAGATTGGTAGATATTTATTCAAACTCTTCTAAAACTGTGGACGCTTTGATGAAAATCGAACTTCCAAGTGGAGTAGATGTTGAGATCAAAGTTTGATCGGACCATCAATAAAAAGTCTAAAGGCCTGCAAATTTTGTAGGCCTTTTTTTATTAAAAAGCTTGATTAAGTAATCTGAGTGGCTAGAGTTCGTGTAAATCGAAAGTCTCAATTCAAAAATTTTCTAATACTTTGAAAATATTGGAGTTCCGGTTTGTTGCAGAATTTTATTTCAGTAACTTTGCAGTCCTTTAAAAGGGCCCAAGCAAAAATTTGTTTGTGGATTATCAAAATATCTTATTTATAGATGTCTGGTATTATAGGTAGAAAAGTAGGTATGACTAGCATTTTCAGTGCCGATGGACGTAACGTCGCATGCACGCTAATAGAAGCTGGTCCTTGCGTAGTGACGCAAGTAAAAAACGTCGAGACAGACGGGTACAACGCAGTGCAGTTGGCATATGGTGAGCGTAAAGAGAAAAATACGCCAAAGCCATTGATCGGTCATTTCAAAAAAGCCGGTACAACGCCAAAGCAGAAAGTTGTTGAGTTCAGAGATTTCCGGGTTGAATTTGAAGGCCAGGTAAATTTAGGAGCTACTGTGAAGAGTGGAGAAGTATTCGTAGAAGGTGACTTCGTCGATGCTATCGGAACTTCAAAAGGTAAAGGTTTCCAAGGTGTAGTAAAGCGTCATGGCTTTGCTGGTGTGGGTGGACAAACTCACGGACAGCATAACCGAGCTAGACACCCTGGTTCAATTGGTGCATGTTCTTGGCCATCCAGAGTATTCAAAGGAATGAGAATGGCTGGAAGAACAGGAGGAGACAGAGTAAAGGTGATCAACCTTCGAGTGTTGAGAATTTACCCTGAGCAAAATCTCTTACTTGTTTCGGGTTCAGTACCTGGTCCAAAAAATTCTTTCGTTATTCTAGAGAAGTAAGCCATGGAATTAGCAGTAATTAATCATAAAGGAGAAGACACAGGTAGAAAAATCAGCTTGTCTGATGATGTATTCGCGATCGAACCAAATGATCACGCAATCTACCTTGATGTTAAGCAATACTTGGCAAACCAAAGACAAGGTACGCACAAGTCAAAGGAAAGAAATGAGATAGCAGGCTCAACCAAGAAGATCAAGAAGCAAAAAGGTACCGGTGGTGCCCGTGCAGGATCTATCAAATCCCCTTTGTTTAGAGGTGGAGGAAGAGTATTTGGTCCTAGACCAAGAGACTATTCATTCAAATTGAATAAAAAAGTAAAGCAACTGGCTAGAAAATCAGCTTTGTCTTATAAAGTAAAAGACAATAGTCTTTTAGTATTGGAAGATTTGTCTTTCGATTCACCAAAGACAAAAAGCTTTTTAGCAGTACTTAATGGTTTATCGCTTACGGATAAGAAAACAATCTTGGTTCTTCCTGAGGAGAATAAGAACGTTTACCTATCAAGCAGAAACCTTCCAAAGTCAAAAGTTGTGACTGTAAATGATGTAAATACTTACCAACTCCTGAATGCTGATCAGCTTGTTATCTGTGAGGGATCTGTAAGTAAGTTGGAAACCATTTTATCGAAATAAGACAATGGATATTCTAAAGCAGCCCCTAATTACAGAAAAGATTTCTGCCATGAACGAAAAAGGCGTTTATGGATTCATCGTGGAAAAAACCGCAAAGAAACCAGAGATCAAAAATGCTGTAGAGAAAACGTTTGGTGTTAAAGTGGTTTCAATCAGAACCATGAGATATGCTGGAAAGCATAAATCAAGATACACCAAAGCTAAAGTTGTGTCAGGTTTTACAAATGCTTTCAAAAAGGCAATTGTAGAAGTAGCTGACGGAGAGGTAATTGATTTTTACGGAGAAGTTTAATTGAATCAATATCATGGCAATTAAAAAGTTAAACCCTGTTACTCCTGGAACAAGATTTAGAGTCGCTCCAGCTTTCACCGAGATTACCTCGGCAAAGCCAGAGAAGTCGCTACTTGCTCCATTGAAGAAATCAGGAGGAAGAAATAATGAAGGTAAAATGACTGCTCGCTACATCGGTGGTGGTCATAAGAGAAGACTCAGAATTGTAGACTTCAAAAGAAACAAGTTTGGTGTACCAGCTACTGTAAAAAGTATTGAGTATGATCCAAACAGAACGGCACGTCTAGCCCTACTTTATTACGCTGACGGTGCTAAAACCTACATTATCGCTCCGGAAGGTTTGTCAGTAGGACAAACAGTGATTTCCGGTGAGAAAGTTGCTCCAGAAGTGGGTAACGCGATGCACCTTGAAAGCATCCCTATGGGTACAATTGTACACTGTGTGGAGTTGAAGCCTGGAAAAGGTGCCGCTATGGTAAGAAGTGCTGGTGGATATGCGCAAATCGTAGCTCGTGAGGGCAAATACGTAACCGTAAAACTTCCATCAGGCGAAATGAGAATGGTTCTTGGCGTTTGTATGGCTACTGTTGGAACAGTTTCAAATGGCGATCATATGAATGTGGTGCTGGGTAAAGCTGGTCGTAAGAGATGGCTTGGTGTTAGACCTCGTACAAGAGGTGTAGCGATGAACCCGGTAGATCACCCTATGGGTGGTGGTGAAGGTCGTTCTTCTGGAGGACATCCAAGATCTAGAAAAGGTCTTTTGTCTAAAGGCAAGAAAACCAGATCTCCAAAGAAGTATTCAAACAAGTTCATCATTAGCAAAAGATCTAAATAATTATGGCACGTTCATTAAAAAAAGGTCCTTATATCGAGCACCATTTGGTAAAAAAGGTGGATGCTTTGAACGAATCAGGAAAGAAGTCGGTAATCAAGACTTGGTCAAGAAAATCAATGATCTCTCCAGATTTCGTAGGACATACCTTCGCTGTGCATAATGGGAATAAATTTATTCCAGTATTTGTAACAGACAACATGGTAGGTCATAAGCTAGGTGAATTTGCTCCTACCAGAAATTTCAGAGGCCACATCGCCAAAAAAGATAAAGGAAAGAGATAATCATGGAAGCAATAGCAAGATTAAATAACGTTCCTACCTCTCCGCGTAAAATGCGCCTTGTGGCTGACCTTGTCAGAGGCAAGAGAGTAGGTTTAGCACTTAGCATTTTGAAGTTTACTCCAAATCATGGTGCACTTAGACTAGAGAAATTGCTGCTTTCTGCAGTAGCTAACTGGCAAGCTAAAAATCCAGACGCTAAGTTGGAAGAAGCTGACCTTTTCATCAAAACTGTAATGGTAGATGAAGGTAGATCTCTAAAGAGATTGCGACCTGCTCCTCAAGGTAGAGGACATAGAATCCGCAAAAGATCAAATCATGTAACCTTGGTAGTAGATGCATTCATCGACCAGGACGTTACCGCTGATGTAGTAGAAACAAACGAAAAGGCAAATTAAGAACAGACTATGGGACAAAAGATCAACCCAATAGGATTTAGACTTGGTGTAGTCAAAGGCTGGGATTCCAACTGGTATGGTGGGAAAGACTTCGCTGAAAAACTATACGAAGATCAGCAAATCCGTAAGTACGTCCTTGCCAGAATACCTAAGGGAGGAATTTCTAAAGTAATCATTGAGCGAACGCTTAAGAGAATTACTTTAACAATTCATACTGCCCGTCCAGGTGTAGTGATTGGTAAAGGTGGAGCCGAAGTAGACAAGCTGAAAGAAGAATTGAAAAAGATTACCAACAAGGATATTCAGATTAATATCTTTGAGATTAAGCGACCAGAAATGGATGCTAAATTGGTAGGAGAATCAATCGCTCAGCAACTTCAAGCAAGAATTTCTTTCAGAAGAGCAATGAAGCAATCCATTGCCGCTACCATGAGAGTGGGTGCAGAAGGAATTAAAGTTAAACTTTCAGGACGTCTTGGTGGAGCTGAAATGGCTCGATCAGAAATGTACAAAGAAGGAAGAATTCCTCTTCATACCTTGAGAGCAGACATCGATTACGCACTTTCAGAGGCTAAAACAGTCTATGGAATTATCGGAATCAAAGTTTGGATCTTCAAAGGTGAAGTGTACGGTAAAAGAGACCTTTCTCCTAATCAAGGTGCTGCAAATGAGCCTAAAGGCCCAAGAAACGCAGGTCCTAAGAGAGATAATGGTCCAAGACGAAGAAAAAGAAATAACTAATTTTCACCCATAAGTGAGAAATCATGTTACAGCCAAAAAGAACTAAATATAGGAAAATGCATAAGGGCCGTGTCAAAGGTCTTGCACAAAGAGGGCATACGCTTTCTTTCGGCAACTTTGGCATCAAATCCCTTGAGCCAGGATGGATCACCTCCCGTCAGATCGAGGCAGCTCGTATCGCAATGACGAGAGCGATGAAAAGAGAAGGTCAAGTTTGGATCAGGATTTTTCCTGACAAACCGATCACTAAGAAGCCAGCAGAGGTACGTATGGGTAAAGGTAAAGGAGCTCCTGAATATTGGGTTGCCGTTATCAAGCCGGGAACAATCCTTTTTGAAGCAACAGGCGTAAGCTTGGAAACTGCTCAAGAAGCGTTGAGACTTGCACAGCAGAAGCTGCCAGTAAGTACCAGATTTGTTGTACGTAGAGAATACGCAGAATAGAATAGCACTATGAAAAACACTGAAATTAATTCACTATCCGCTAGTGAAATTGCAGAGCGAGTAGTCGCTGAGAAAGAGAACCTGACCAAACTTCGGTTTGCTCACTCAATTTCTCCTATAGAGAATCCTAATAGAATCCGCGAGACCAAGCGCTTTATCGCAAGATTAAAGACTGCATTGGCTGCCAAATAACTAGCTAACAGAAAAAAAAATGGCTACGATAGAGAGAAATCTTCGAAAAGAAAAGATTGGTAAAGTGGTAAGTAACAAGATGGATAAGTCCATCACCGTAGCAGTGGAACGTCGCGTAAAGCACGCCATGTACGGTAAGTTTATTTCCAAGACTACCAAATTGATGGCTCATGACGAGAAAAATGAATGTAACCCTGGTGACACGGTGAAAATCAGTGAAACTCGTCCGCTGAGTAAAAACAAGCGTTGGAGAGTAGTTGAAATTATTGAAAGAGCTAAATAATCATGATACAGCAAGAATCCAGACTAAGTGTTGCGGATAATTCCGGTGCTAAAGAAGTATTGGTAATCCGTGTGTTGGGAGGAACCAAGAAGCGTTATGCTTCAATTGGTGACAAGGTTGTTGTAACTGTTAAGTCAGCGCTTTCATCCAGCAATATGAAAAAAGGTACCGTTTCTAAAGCGGTAATTGTACGAACTCGAAAAGAGATCAGAAGAAAAGACGGTTCTTACATCAGATTTGAAGATAACGCAGCTGTGTTATTGAATAACAATGATGAACCAAGAGGCACTCGTATTTTCGGCCCAGTGGCTAGAGAATTAAGAGAGCGTCAATTTATGAAGATCGTTTCTTTAGCCCCTGAAGTACTGTAATCATGGAAAGAAAAATGAACAATCAGACAAAACTTCATATCAAGACAGGAGATACCGTAAAGGTGATTTCTGGGGATGATAAAGGCAAAACAGGAAAAGTCCTTGCAGTTGATAAGGAAAAAAGCCGAGCATTCGTAGAAGGTTTAAACATGATCACAAAGCATGTGAAGCCAACTGCTGCTAAGCCTCAAGGTGGAATCGAAAAGAAAGAAGCAGCAATTCACGTAAGTAATTTGATGCTCGTAGATCCTAAGACCGGTGAAGCAACTAGAACTGGCCGCAAGGCTGGTGAAAATGGAAAATTAGTGAGATACTCAAAGAAAACTGGGGAGGTGATCAATGGCTAATCCTAGAATCAAGCAAAAATATTTGGACGATATCGTCCCTTCTTTGAAAGAGAAGTTTCAATACTCTTCAGTAATGCAGGTACCTAAATTGACGAAAATTGTCATTAACAAAGGTATTGGTGCTGCTGTAGCAGATAAGAAGCTTGTGGATCAAGGTGTTGAGGAATTATCTCTTATCACTGGTCAAAGAGCAGTATCTACAAAAGCTAAGACTTCCGTATCGAACTTTAAGTTGAGAGAAGGAATGCCTATCGGTGCTAAGGTCACACTTCGTGGTAACATGATGTATGAATTCTTAGATCGTTTAATGACTGTAGCTCTACCACGTGTTCGAGATTTCAAAGGAATTTCAGACAAAGGTTTTGACGGAAGAGGTAACTATACACTTGGTGTACAGGAGCAAATCATTTTCCCAGAGATCAGCATTGAGAAAGTAAACAGAATTTCAGGTATGGATATCACATTTGTGACTACAGCAGATTCTGATGAGGAAAGCTTGGAATTGATGAAAGCTTTCGGAATGCCTTTCGTTAAAAAAGATAAACAAGATTAATCATGGCAAGAGAGTCAATCAAAGCTCGTGAGAGAAAAAGAGAGCGCCTGGTAGCCAAGTATGCAACAAAAAGAGCCGAGCTAAAAGCTGCAGGTGATTATGAAGCACTTGATAAATTGCCAAAGAACGCATCGCCAGTGAGATTACATAATAGATGTAAACTTACAGGACGTCCAAAAGGCTACATGAGAAAGTTCGGTATCAACAGGGTAACCTTCAGAGAAATGGCCGCATCCGGCAAGATCCCTGGAGTCACTAAGTCCAGCTGGTAAATAAAACGACAGTAGTTTTTATTATAAAAATCAATTCGTAACTTTGCACGCCCAAAACGGGTGGAGCTAGACTTAAATTATATCATGACTGATCCAATAGCTGATTATCTGACTAGGTTGAGAAATGCGATCAAAGCATCTCACCGAATCGTAGAGATACCTGCTTCTAACATCAAGAAGGAGATTACAAAAGTATTGCACGACAAAGGATACATTCAGAATTACAAATTTGAAGAAAACGGTCCTCAGGGAACGATCAAAATTGCTCTGAAATTCAATCCTACGACAAAGCAAAATGCTATCGTAAGCCTTAAGAGAGTAAGTACGCCAGGTCTCAGAAAATATGTGAAACATACAGAGCTTCCAAGAGTAATTAATGGTCTTGGAATTGCAATCGTATCCACCTCCAAAGGTGTAATGACTGATAAAGAAGCCCGTACGGAGGGTGTAGGTGGAGAAGTTCTTTGCTACGTATATTAATTTACTATCATGTCTAGAATAGGTAAAAAATCAATAAATATACCCAGCGGTGTTACTGTAGACGTATCAGCTCACGGAGTTGTTACTGTTAAAGGTCCAAAGGGTAGCTTGGTTCAGGAAGTTAATCCTGACATCAAAGTGAAAGTTGAAAACAACGAAATCGTTGTGACTAGACCTACTGACTCCAAAAGACACAAATCTTTTCATGGTCTTTACAGATCTCTGATCAACAATATGGTGATCGGTGTTTCTGAAGGCTTTAAGAAAGATCTTGAGCTTGTCGGTGTAGGTTTTAAAGCTTCTAATCAAGGTCAAGTTCTAGAACTTAACTTAGGTTATTCGCATAGTATTTTCTTCTCTTTGCCTGAAGAGGTAAGCTTGAAGACGGAAACTCCGAAAGGTAAGAATCCAATTATTTCCTTAGAATCAAATGATAAGGAATTGATCGGACAGATAGCTGCAAAAATCAGATCTCTTCGTAAGGTTGAACCTTACAAAGGAAAAGGTGTGCGCTTCGTTGGTGAACAAGTTAGACGTAAGGCTGGTAAGACTGCCGGTAAAAAATAATAAGTTATGGCATTTAATAAGAGTTCCAGAAGACTTAGAATCAAGCAAGGTATCAGAAGAAAGATTTCTGGTACAGATTCCAGACCGCGTTTGTCTGTATTCAAAAGCAATACAGGTATCTATGCTCAGCTTGTTGATGACCTTAAAGGTCAGACCTTGGCGCAAGCATCTTCCAAAGAATTGGGAGCTAAAGCCAATACCAATGTATCAGTTTCTAAAGAGGTAGGTAAAAAACTTGCTGAAAGAGCTGTTGCAAATGGAGTAAACGAAGTGGTTTTTGACAGAAATGGTTACCTATATCACGGAAACGTGAAAGCTTTGGCAGATGGTGCCAGAGAAGGAGGCCTTAAATTTTAATCCCATATGTCTCAAGTAAGAAGAAAGCCAATTAGGGCTACAGATACAGATTTAAAAGAAAAAGTAGTTGCTATCAACCGAGTAGCCAAAGTGGTAAAAGGTGGTAGAAGATTCTCTTTTTCTGCAATAGTTGTCGTGGGCGATGGCCACGGAGTGGTAGGTTATGGATTGGGTAAAGCCAATGAGGTGACTGATGCCATTACTAAGGGTATTGAAGATGCCAAAAAGAATTTGGTGAAAGTGCCAGTTCTTAAAGGTACTATCCCTCATGAGCAATTGGGTAAATTCGGTGGAGGTTTTGTATTGATCAAGCCAGCTGCAGCGGGTACTGGTGTAATTGCCGGTGGTGCGATGCGTGCGGTATTGGAAAGTGCAGGCGTTACAGACGTTCTTGCAAAGTCCAAAGGATCTTCCAATCCTCACAACGTAGTAAAAGCAACTATCGATGCCTTAGTGCAGCTTAGAGATGCGATTGCTGTTTCACAGCAGCGCGGAGTGAAAATGTCTAAAGTGTTTAACGGATAATTATCATGGCTAAGATCAAAATCACACAGACTAAGAGCATTATCGACAGACCAAAAGATCAGAAAGCTACTATTACAGCTTTAGGACTAGGTCGAATCAGTAAGTTTGTTGTAGTAGAGAATACTCCTCAAATCGCTGGAATGGTAAATAAAGTTAATCACCTTGTAAAAGTGGAGGAAGCTTAATTATGAAACTGCATACATTAACCCCAGCTGACGGCTCAACCAAAAATCGAAAGAGAATTGGTAGAGGTACCGGTTCAGGTAGAGGAGGGACTTCTACAAGAGGTCATAAAGGAGCTAAATCAAGATCCGGATATAAATCAAAGCTTGGATTTGAAGGTGGTCAAATGCCACTTCAGAGAAGAGTTCCTAAGTTTGGATTCAAAAGCTTGAACAGAGTAGAGTTTAAGCCAGTTAATTTAGATACCTTGCAAAGCTTAGCTGAGCAGCATAACCTTGATGAAATCAATTTAGAGTCTTTAGTGTCTCATGGGATTGCATCTAAGAATGACAAAATCAAAATCCTCGGTGGAGGTGAATTGAAAGCTAAGTTGAACATTTCTGCACATAAATTCTCAGCTTCTGCAGTAGCAGCAATTGAGAAAGTGGGCGGCTCGGTAAACACAATTTAATTGAATGAAAAAGTTTATTTCGACAGTTAAGAATATTTTCTCTATCGAAGATTTAAGAGTAAGAATCTTAAATACGATAGGTTTCCTTATCATTTTCAGATTAGGTTCCTTCATCGTACTTCCTGGAGTGGATCCTTCCAAGTTGAATGGTCCTGCAGAAGGTATCTTCGGATTGATTGATACGTTCTTAGGTGGAGCATTTAGTAATGCTTCAATCTTTGGACTTGGCATCATGCCTTATATTTCTGCATCGATTGTGTTGCAGTTATTAACTGTCGGAGTTCCTTACTTTCAAAAAATGCAGAAGGAAGGGGAATCTGGAAGAAAACGAATCAACCAGATTACTCGAGTTCTAACCATTCTGATCACAATTGCACAGGGTATTGGATATGTATCCGCTACTATTTTGCCAACTGGTGCAGTGATGGTAAGTACTTCCCTTTTCATGTTTAGTTCTTTGGTTTTACTTTCAGCTGGTACCATGTTTTGCATGTGGCTTGGAGAAAAAATCACTGAAAAAGGTATCGGAAACGGTATCTCTATGCTAATCATGATTGGTATCATTTCGAGATTTCCTGGTGCTTTGATAGCAGAAGGATTGGAGAAAGGATCCTCTGGATTGTTGCTTCTACTTATTGAGGCAGGTGTATTATTCTTTGTCGTCGTAGGTGTTATTGCACTTACTGAAGCAACTAGAAGAATTCCTGTACAATATGCTAAGCAAGTAGTGGGAGGTAAGGTTTATGGCGGTCAGCGCCAGTATATTCCGATTAAGGTAAATGCCTCTGGTGTAATGCCGATTATCTTTGCACAGTCTTTAATGTTCGTGCCTGCGCTTATTGCTCAGATCTGGGCTCAAGACAACGATATTGCAAACTACATTGGGGCAACGTTCAGTGATTTCACATCATGGCAGTATAATTTATTATTTGCTGCAATGATTATCATCTTCACATTCTTCTACACTGCGATCACGGTTAACCCGGAACAAATTGCTGAAGACATGAAGCGAAATGGAGGATTTGTGCCAGGGATCAAACCAGGCGCACCAACTTCAGAATTCATTGATGGCATTATTTCTAAAATTACATTACCTGGATCAATCCTTTTAGCAGCTGTAGCAATACTACCTGCAATTGCGATCATATCTGGAGTGGGTGGAGAATTTGCTCAGTTTTATGGTGGAACATCTCTATTAATTATGGTAGGTGTAATCATGGACACGCTAAGACAAATCGAAAGCTACTTGTTGATGAGACATTACGAAGGAATGATGAAGAGTGGTAATTTGAAGAATAATCCTTCTAATTATCAAGTAGCTTAAAATGATTCATTACAAGACTTCGCAAGAAGTTAAGTTAATAAAAGAAAGTGCTGACATACTTGCTAAGGCCCACGGGGAAGTAGCAAAATATGTCAAAGAAGGGGTAAAGACCTCTTTTCTAGATAAGATTGCTGAGGAATATATAAGAGACCATAAAGCAGTACCTTCTTTCAAAGGCTACAATGGTTTTCCGGCTTCTCTTTGTATTTCCGTGAATGAAGTTGTTGTTCATGGTTTCCCCAGTGAGTATGAATTGAAAGATGGCGATATAATCTCAGTAGATTGTGGAGTCTTTCACCAAGGTTTTCATAGCGATTCCGCTTATACGTATCCAATTGGTGAGGTTTCCCCTTCTGTCCTTGAGCTTCTTAAAGCTACCAAAGATTCTCTTTATCTAGGTATTGAGCAAGCTGTGTTCGGCAATCGAATCGGTGATATTGGAAATGCCATCCAAAAATTTGTTGAGTCTAAGGGTTATACCGTGGTTCGTGAATTAGTAGGGCATGGACTTGGGAAAAGTCTTCATGAATCACCAGAAGTTCCGAATTATGGTAAAAAAGGTAGCGGTCCGCTGTTGAAGGACGGGATGGTTATCGCTATTGAGCCTATGGTGAATCTTGGAACACGAAATATTGTCCAAGAGCGCGATGGTTGGACAATCCGAACTGCGGATAGAAAAGCCTCTGCACATTATGAGCATACAGTAGCAATATTTGAAGATAGAACAGAGGTTTTGACAACCCATAAATACATAGAAGAGAATTTTAAATTCTAATATGGCAAAACAGACATCAATAGAACAAGATGGAACCATCGTAGAGGCATTGTCCAACGCGATGTTTAAAGTCGAACTGGAGAATGGACATCAATTGATCGCTCATATTTCAGGAAAAATGAGAATGAATTACATCAAAATTCTCCCTGGTGATCGGGTCAAATTAGAACTCTCTCCTTATGATTTAACAAAAGGAAGAATAGTATATCGATATAAATAAACTGATATGAAAGTAAAGACATCTATCAAAAAGAGAAGTGTTGACTGTAAGTTGATCCGAAGAAAAGGGGTCCTTTATGTCATCAATAAGAAGAATCCTAAGTTTAAACAAAGACAAGGTTAAGATTATGGCTAGAATTGCAGGTGTAGACATACCAGACAATAAGCGAGGCGAGATCGGACTTACCTATATCTTCGGAATCGGGAGAAGTTCAGCTAAAGCTATCCTAAGCAAAGCCGGTATCTCTTTCGACAAAAAAGCAGGTGAGTGGGATGATGATGAATCAACCGCCATTCGTAACATTATTGCT
This sequence comes from Algoriphagus sp., assembly GCA_024642365.1. Lineage (GTDB taxonomy): Bacteria > Bacteroidota > Bacteroidia > Cytophagales > Cyclobacteriaceae > Algoriphagus. The sequence continues at coordinate 8,737 of JAHEBE010000006.1, read as the reverse complement.
GAAGAATTCAGAACAGAAGGTGTACTGAAGTCAGAGATCCAATTGAACATCAAACGACTGCTTGATATCGGTTGTTATAGAGGTTTGAGACACAGAAAAGGACTTCCTGTTCGTGGTCAAAAGACTAAGAACAACGCCAGAACAAGGAAGGGTAAGCGTAAAACAGTTGCTAACAAAAAGAAAGCAACTAAATAAAACCTGATTAGATTATGGCTCAGAAAAGAAACGATAAAGCAAAAGGTAAAAAAAGAGTAGTAAAGGTAGAAGCTGTCGGACAGGTGCACATTAAAGCCTCCTTCAACAATATCATTATCTCTATTACCAACAATGCAGGACAAGTGATATCTTGGGCCTCTGCCGGTAAAATGGGTTTCAGAGGATCAAAGAAAAACACTCCATATGCTGCGCAGATGGCAGCTCAAAATTGCGGACAAGTTGCATATGACTTAGGTTTGAGAAAAATCGAAGTGTTTGTAAAAGGTCCAGGTGCTGGTAGAGAATCAGCTATTAGAACGTTGCAAAATGTAGGTTTAGATGTGACCACGATCATTGACGTGACTCCTATGCCTCACAATGGCTGTCGTCCACCTAAGCGTAGAAGAGTTTAATTTTAAAATTGTAACAGAATGGCTAGATATACAGGTCCTAAATCAAAGATCGCCAGAAAATTTGGTGAGCCTATCGAAGGGCATAGCAAAGCGCTACAGAAAAAGAATTACCCTCCGGGACAACACGGAAGAGGTAGAAGAAAGAAGCAGTCAGAATATGCAATCCAGCTTGCTGAGAAGCAAAAAGCAAAATACATCTACGGTGTATTGGAAAGACAATTCGCTAAAATGTTTGGTATTGCTTCAAGAAAATCTGGAATCACAGGTGAAAACTTGCTCCAGCTTCTAGAAGGAAGACTAGACAATACCGTTTACAGATTAGGTATTTCCCCAACCAGAAGAGGTGCTAGACAACTAGTCTCTCACAAGCATATCCTTGTGAATGGTGAGGTGGTAAATATTCCATCGTTTACACTTAAGCCAGGTGATGTAGTTTCAGTAAGAGAGCGTTCTAAGTCTCTTATTGCTATCACAAGTAGCTTAGCTGGAAGAGGCGCAAACAAATATCCTTGGTTAGAGTGGGATGGCGCAACGTTGACCGGCAAATTCGTCAGTGTACCAGGCAGAGATGATATTCCTGAGAATATCAAGGAGCAACTCATTGTCGAACTTTACTCTAAGTAATTTTAATATTTTCAGCTTTTAAAAAAGAACGAGATATATGTCCATACTAGCATTTCAAATGCCTGAGAAAGTGGTAATGGAAAAAGCCGATGACTTTCATGGCCTATTTACCTTCAAACCACTAGAAAAAGGCTATGGTGTTACCATAGGTAATGCCTTAAGAAGAATTTTGCTTTCTTCCTTGGAAGGATATGCAATCACTTCAGTTAAAATCCCTGGAGTTGTGCATGAATTTTCTACCATCGAAGGTGTAGTTGAAGACGTCACAGATATTATTTTGAACTTGAAGCAAGTGAGATTCAAGAAAGTGCACGAAGCATTTGATGGAAAAATCACTGTCGAAATCAAAAATCAGTCTGTGTTCACTGCCGGGGACATCGCTAAGTTCACTTCTTCCTTCGAAATCCTTAATCCGGATTTAGTAATCTGTCACATCGACGAAGCTAAAAATTTCGAGATTGAACTAGTGGTGGAAAAGGGTAGAGGATACTTACCAGCTGAAGAATCCAAGCCAAAAGAGCAAATCTTTGGAACCATCGCAATCGACGCGATCTTCACACCGATCAAAAATGTGAAGTATAGTGTAGAAAACACGCGAGTGGAGCAAAAGACTGACTTCGAAAAATTAATCCTAGAAGTGTCCACAGATGGTTCAATCCACCCTGAGAAAGCACTTCAAGAATCTGCTAAAATCCTGATTCAACACTTCATGTTGTTCTCTGACCAGACGATGGTTCTAGATTCAACTGGAATCGCTGAGCCAGAGCCGATTGATGAGGAATTCTTGCACATGAGAAAGTTGCTTAAAACTTCTTTGAGCGATCTAGATCTTTCTGTTAGAGCATTCAACTGCCTTAAAGCAGCTGATGTGAAAACACTAGGTGACTTAGCAAGACTTGAGATTTCGGACATGATGAAATTCAGAAACTTTGGTAAGAAGTCTCTTGCAGAATTAGAGCAGCTTATCCAAGAAAAAGGATTGACTTTTGGAATGGATATTTCAAAGTATAAACTTGATGAAGAATAATTAATATGAGACACGGTAAGAAATTTAACCACCTTGGAAGGAAGGCCGCTCACAGGAAAGCAATGCTTTCTAATATGGCAACTTCGCTGATTCTTCACAAGCGTATTTCGACCACGCTTGCCAAGGCAAAAGAATTGAAGAAATATTTGGAGCCTCTTGTGACTAGAGCAAAAGAGGATACTACACATAATAGACGTATGGCTTTCTCTTATTTGAAAAATAAAGAGGCAATCATCGAACTATTCGGTGGAGTAATTGAAAAAGTAGCAAACCGTCCAGGTGGATACACTCGTATCATCAAGACTGGTTTCCGATTAGGTGATAACGCTGAAATGTGTATCATTGAATTGGTAGATTTCAATGAGTTGATGTTGAAAGATGCGAAGCCAGCTAAGAAAACAACGAGAAGATCTAGAAGAAGCGCTGGTACTGCAACTGCAGCTCCTGAGGCAAAAGTAGAAACTCCTGCTGTAGCTGCTAAAGCTGAAGAGCCAAGTGCTCCAGAAGCAACAGAAGATTCAACTGAGGGCGAAACTGAAGAAAAATAAGTTGAAGCCACATTGACTATATAAAAGGATTGGACATACGTTCAATCCTTTTTTTATACCCTTTTCTATCTTAATCCTTCCCAATAAATATTAACTTTGGACAATTCAAAAAGAACGATGATCAAACAAAAAGCAACTTTACTCTTAGCGGATGGAACTGTCTTTAGCGGTTCATTGATTGGAAACCATGGTACAAATGGTGGTGAGATATGTTTCAACACGGGAATGACTGGCTATCAGGAGATCTATACCGATCCTTCGTATACAGGTCAGATCATCGTGACTACTACCTCTCACATCGGTAACTATGGTGTTATCGATACCGAGGTAGAATCTGATCATCCAACTATCGGTGGAATCGTAGTCAATAGTTTCTCCGATGTGTATTCCCGTTTGGATGCTAGTGGTTCCTTACAGAGTTATTTAGTAACTAATAAAATCACTGGTATTGCAGATATCGATACTAGAAAGTTGGTTCGTCACCTACGCTCAAAAGGCGCCATGAATGCCATCATAAGTTCAGAGTTTGAAGGAAATTTAGCTGGTCTCCAGTTAGAGCTTGAAAAACTTCCAGACATGAATGGTTTGGAGCTTTCTTCGACAGTTTGTACCCAAGAGCCCTATTTCTACGGGGATGAAAATTCTAGTATTAAAGTAGCTTGTTTGGACTTTGGGATAAAGAAAAATATTCTTCGAAATCTAGCAAGCAGAGGGGTTTACTGTAAAGTTTTCCCTGCAAAGACAAAGCTTGCTGAAATGGAAGCTTGGTCACCAAACGCCTATTTCCTATCCAATGGACCTGGAGATCCAGCAGTGATGGAATATGCTGTAGCTACCACCAAAGAAATATTGAATACAGGAAAACCTGTTTTTGGGATTTGCCTAGGTCATCAAATTTTGGCGGAATCATGCGGAATTTCCACCTATAAAATGCATCACGGCCACAGAGGATTGAATCATCCTATCAAAAATTTGAACACAGGAAAGAGTGAGATAACTTCACAAAATCATGGATTTAATATCTCGAGAGAAGATGCAGAGAAAAATCCAGAAGTTGAGATCACACACGTTCATTTGAACGACAACACTGTAGCAGGTATCAAGCTTAAAAATAAGCCGGCATTCTCAGTACAATACCATCCAGAATCTTCTCCTGGACCACATGATTCGAGATATCTTTTCGATGATTTCATTACGTTAATAAATCAAAACTAATACCCTTAAACCTTTTAAAACTATGACGTTGATTCAATCAATTCATGCAAGACAAATTCTAGACTCTAGAGGAAATCCTACCGTTGAGGTAGATGTTTATACTGAGAATGGAGCATTCGGTAGAGCTGCAGTTCCTAGTGGAGCTTCCACAGGAATCAATGAGGCTGTAGAGCTTCGAGATGGTGACAAAAAAGCCTATATGGGCAAAGGCGTCATGAAAGCAGTTGCTAATGTCAATGATATTATTGCTTCCGAGCTAGTAGGCTTTGATGTATTTGAGCAAAATCTTATCGATCAAATCATGATCGAATTAGATGGTACACCAAACAAAAGTAAGCTAGGTGCCAATGCCATCCTTGGCGTTTCTCTTGCTGTGGCAAAAGCTGCTGCAATGGAGTCTAACCAGCCTTTATATCGCTATGTAGGCGGAGTAAATGCCAATACTTTACCTGTTCCGATGATGAATATCATCAATGGTGGATCTCACTCTGATGCACCGATCGCGTTTCAGGAGTTTATGATTCGACCTGTAGGAGCTCCTACGTTCTCTGAAGCGATGCGAATGGGAACTGAAATATTCCATAACCTGAAGAAGATTCTTCATGACAAAGGCCTAAGCACTGCTGTAGGTGATGAAGGTGGATTCGCCCCTAATTTCTCTGGAGGAACTGAAGAGGCACTAGCCTGTATTCTTGATGCGATTTCAAAAGCAGGATACGAAGCTGGAAAAGACGTGACTATCGCTTTGGATTGCGCAGCATCTGAGTTTTTCAAGGACGGAAAATACGATTACAAGAAGTTTGAAGGTGACACTGGTAAAACTAGAAGCAGAGAAGAGCAAGTAGCTTACCTAGCTGAGCTTTCGGAGAAATATCCAATTGATTCCATCGAAGATGGTTGTGCGGAAGAAGATTGGCAAGGATGGGCAATGCTCACTGCTAAAATCGGAGACCGAGTACAATTGGTAGGGGATGATCTTTTCGTGACCAATGTGAAATTCTTAAAAAGAGGAATTGAAGAGAAGTCTGCCAACTCTATCTTGATCAAAGTAAACCAAATTGGCACACTTACCGAAACGATCAACGCGGTCAACCTTGCGCATAAAGCTGGTTTTACGGCAGTGATGTCACACCGATCAGGCGAGACAGAAGATTCAACAATCGCAGATCTAGCGGTAGCCTTGAATTGCGGACAGATCAAAACTGGTTCTGCATCTCGTTCAGACCGTATGGCTAAATACAATCAGTTGCTTCGAATCGAAGAGCAATTGGGTGAGTCAGCAGTTTTCAACGGAAAATTTGCTTAATCAAAAGCCAATAATCAATACAAAAAGGCAGTCTTTCGAGGCTGTCTTTTTTTTTGCATCATTTTTGTACCTTGAATTGCAAATCAACTCGGTTATGAGCAAGTACCTGAAATATTCAAAAAATTTTTACTTCATAGGCTTAGCACTTTTTCTAGCTTGGATGATCTTTATCGATTCGAATAGTGTGATCAATCAAGTGAAACTGAGCTCTAAACTCAATACACTGGAAGATCAAAAAGAATTTTATTTGGAGCGGAAAGTAAAGATTACCGAGGAGCGGGAGGAATTAATGAGTAATCCCGAACTTTTGGAGAAGTTTGCTCGTGAGAAATACCTGATGAAAAAACCAACGGAGGATCTCTATGTCATTGTTAAAAAATAAACTCAGTCTCTTATTTTTCTTCTTTTTTATACTTTTCGCTTCCAGCACATTTGCTCAGCGGAGCTATTATCCTGGCGATAGTATTCCATTTAAAGACCGACTTTACTTCGGAGGGAACTTCGGGATGCAGTTTGGAACGGTGACTTTGATCGATTTTTCGCCTTTGGTAGGTGTGATGATTACTCCAAAATTCTCTTCAGGTGTAGGAATCACTTATCAATACTTCAATGATCGCCGCTACATCGGTGGAGAAACTTCCTCTTATGGTGGAAGATTATTTAGCAGGTACAATGTTCTCCCCAATATCTTTTTACATGCGGAGTATGAATCGATCAATTTTGACAATTACAATTTGATTTCAGATCGCTTTGAACGAATTTGGTCAGATGCCCTATTCTTAGGCGGAGGTTATTTCGCTCCTTTTGGGCAGCGTGGTGGAGCCAATTTCACTTTCCTCTACAATGTGCTTCATGACAATCTTCGGTCGCCATATGGTGAACCTTATGTGATTCGTGTGGGTTTTGTATTGTAATCAGACCTTGCCCCTCCGTTCATGGATTCATTTATTTCAAAACTCTTTCTTGCACATCAAGAATGCTCGGATTGTCCTTCTCCAAAAGTAATCCAACAGTTTTTCGAAAATTTATTAGGAGTACTTTTCCCAGAGTACACCGTTGAAAAAATCTCCACTAAAGAGGAATTAGCCTCGAAGCTAGCCCAACTCGAACAAACCTTTTTGTCCATTCTTACCCGGAATAAACATTTATATACTGGTAATGCTGAATCAATCAGTGCTCAATTTTTCCAAAATCTCGAGCGAATCTATGATTGGGTACATCAGGATATTGACGCGATGTTTGCAGGGGATCCTGCTGCAAAATCACGGACAGAGATTCTTCGAAGTTATCCCGGCTTTTATGCAATAGCATCTTACCGAATCGCAAATCAAATGCATCAGCAAGGGATCCAACTCATCCCGAGAATGATTACCGAGCTGGCACATAGCAGGACTGGTATTGATATCCATCCAGGCGCCACGATTGGCCAGCATTTTTGCATTGACCATGGGACAGGAGTGGTTATTGGTGAAACGACTCGAATCGGCAATCACGTGAAGATCTATCAAGGCGTGACCTTAGGAGCGCTAAGTGTGGAAAAGGCAGAAGCAAATCTGAAGCGTCATCCAACCATTGAAGATGGCGTGGTGATCTATGCAGGAGCGACGATCTTAGGAGGAAATACTACCATTGGGAGCAATAGTGTGATCGGCGGAAATGTCTGGTTGACCAAAAGCGTCCCGGAAAACAGCAAAGTCTACTACCAGGCACAGATGTACCATGCAGATTCTGCGGTGACTGATTTATACATTTTTAAAAACGAACCCAATGAAACTAGTTGAGCTAATCGGGAATACTCCCCTAATCGAGTTGGAACATATCCCAACAAACCCAAAGGTCAAAATCCTTTGCAAACTAGAGGGGCAAAACCCCGGGGGAAGTGTGAAAGACCGAGCAGCCTACAATATGCTTCGGGCGGCGTTGGATCGCGGAGAAATCAAACCAGGAGATAAACTAGTCGAGGCGACAAGTGGGAACACAGGAATAGCACTGGCAATGGTTGCTAAGGTGCTTGGTTTGGAGATGACTCTGATCATGCCGGATAATTCTACCAAAGAGCGCGTCCTTTCGATGGAAGCTTATGGGGCTAAAGTGATCCTGACGCCAGCGGCTAAAACCATTGAATATTCTCGAACCCTTGCTGAGGAAATGAATGCAAATGAAGGCTACCTTATGCTCAACCAATTTGCTAACCCAGATAATTATCTGGCGCATTATAAAACAACCGGGCCGGAGATTTGGAGAGATACAGCGGGGGAGGTAACTCATTTTGTATCCGCCATGGGGACGACCGGGACGATAATGGGAGTTTCCCGATACCTGAAGGAAATGAATCCAAACATTCAAATCGTAGGTACGCAGCCTACTGATGGTTCGAGTATTCCTGGGATTAGACGATGGTCTCCTGAATTTTTACCCGCTATTTTTGAAAAAGAACGCGTAGATCGGGTGATTGATGTCAGCCAAGATCAAGCCACAGAAATGACCCGCCGTATGGCAAAAGAAGAAGGGATTCTGGCTGGAATGAGTAGTGGGGGAGCACTTTTCGCAGCCATCCAACTCGCCCAAGAACTTGAATCAGGAGTCATCGTCTGCATCACCTGTGATCGCGGTGATCGCTACTTAAGTTCTGATTTGTTTGGTTGATCCTGTTGAACCTTCTTAGATCGAGACCAGCTTGAAATGAAAGTTGGAAGCCTCGTTTTTGTTCCAGGAGATCTCATTTCTCAAGTGATAAAAAGCCTCTAAAAGCGGAGCATTGTTTATTTTTCCGGCATCGACTGCTTTGAATCCAATCAGTTCAATCAAACGTTTGATGCGGATCTTATCCGGCACGTCGTCCCCACAAAAGTAAACTTCCTTGATAATCCCGATCGTATCTGAATTGGGATAGTCAATCCCCAAGTTATTGAAGCCTTTGAATAGATGAGCATCCGGGGCTGCCCGCCTGATTAATTTGGTGTTAGAGGTGGGTAGCTTGATATCGTAATCTGCATTGGTGCAGTCGATGATGATTTTATCGGAAGTATCCACGCGTTTTAAGGCTTGACAAATTTCCTTGATGTAACTGTTTTCGCTGCATATCAGGAGAATTTCAGATTGGATGATCGCTGATTCGTAGGGACAGATCCGATTATGGAGCAGATTAAGCATGCGCCAATCATTTTCCTGGGTATCAAAATCATGCCTAACCCCAAAGACTACATTGAGTCCTGCATGGATATATTTTTTACCCAAGGTTTTTGCCAGTGAAGAGCCTCCAAGAATTCCAAGTTTCATCGTATGGAAAGTGTTTAGCCTGTGATCATCAGAATCTACCCATACAATCGAGGGATAGAACCCGTATTATCTCGGAAAAGTTAAGCAAAGTAATTAAAAATCAAAATAATATTTTGAAAAAATAATACTA
>JAHEBE010000120.1 GCA_024642365.1 Algoriphagus sp. | reverse complement strand
GGCCCAATCCCATTCTGACGTAAGGAATCTTCAGAAAATTTTTCCACCGCTTCTCCCCAAAAAATTGGAAGGATTACCAGTGCGCTATCTCCATAATGATCCAAGTCGATGTAGTGCTTTTCAGCTTCACCTTCTACTGCATACCTTCTTCGATCTGGATTGACAGCCTTTTCTGTAATGAATTGAATTTCTGGCTTGTAGAATAAAATAAGTTCTGGAGGAAGCGAAAAAACAGCCATCCGATTGATAAGGGAATGAGCAAAAAAGCCCCATGGGCTAGTAGGTGCAGGAGTAAAAATTTGAGGAATTAACCAAAACAGAAAAATTACCATTACTAAAAATAATCAAATTCTGATTTTAATTAGCGCTGATTTTATAGCTATCTTTGCCAAAGGAAGCAGGTTTTAAGAGAATTTATTAAGGCCGCCGGAGGATGTTTCTTAGGAATGTTTTAAAATCCTTTGGCAGAATTAATAAATTACAATAACTTTGCACTCCGATTCGGAATAGGGGAACGTAAAGAAATTTTATTTAAATCAGATATGGCAAATCACAAATCAGCTCTAAAGAGAATTCGTGCTAACGAAGCAAAGCGTTTGAGAAACAGATATCAAGCTAAAACAACTCGTACTTTCATCAAAAGATTGAAGGCTACTACAGATAAAGTAGAGGCTTCAGAGCTTTACAAAAAAGTAGTTTCGATGTTGGATAAGTTGGCTAAGAAGAATGTGATTCACAAGAACAACGCAAGCAACAAGAAATCAAGATTGGCCAAGTTCGTAGCAGCACTAGGTTAATTTCTAAAATTTAATTCTCTAAAACCCTGCAAGTCAGGGTTTTTTTATGCCCTTTTGTTAGTAGCTTTAGTTATACTTTTTCAATAGCTACTATGAACGCATTCACTTCTATCAAAATCTCAGAACTTGCTGAAGCCGATCGACCAAGGGAAAAATTGCTTCTCAAAGGCAAATCAGCCCTCACAGATGCAGAGTTAATCGCCATCCTTATCGGCTCCGGCACCCCATCCATGAGTGCGGTCGACCTTTCCCGGCATATTTTATCATCAGTCGACCATAATCTTTCAGCTCTTGCCAGATTGTCAATTCAAGATTTGAAAAAATTCAAAGGGATAGGAGAGGCAAAGGCGATCACCATCGTCGCAGCTATGGAACTTAGTAGGCGAAGAAAAGAAGCTGAGCCACAAGTAAAACCAAAGATTACCTGTTCAAAAGATATTTATGAATTAATGAAACCGGAATTGTTTGACGAGCAGGTGGAGCATTTTTACTTAATTCTGTTATCACGCTCCAATCAAGTAATCAAAAAGCAACAAATCTCCCAAGGAGGAACAGCAGGCACTGTTGTTGACACTAAAATCGTTTTTAAAATTGCCTTGGAGCATTTGGCTCAATCACTCATCTTGGTGCATAATCATCCCAGCGGCAATCTTCGCCCCTCTGAGCAGGATAAAAGATTGACTGAGCGAATGGTTAAAATTGGCCGAGAATTGGATTTACCCGTCTTAGATCATGTGATTTTTACAGATCATGGCTATTTTAGCTTCGCCGATGACGGCATACTTTGAGTTATGAAAAAGAATACAATTATTTTCCTGGTAGTTTCAGTAGTGATCGCAGTCGCTTTTTTCTATACCCTGACTGCTACGGAAAGCCCGGAAGCATACATCGAAAAGATTGACGCTGAACGAGAGCGACAGTTTAAATTTATCCGCTTTAATATTGATTCCCCTCTGAGCGATTCTCAAAAGCAGGATTTTAAAGCATTAAGTTTTTACCCTATTGATCCGACTTACCGTGTGAAAGCCCGAATGATCCCAGTAGAAAATAAAAAGGTTCGGGAAGTGCCGCTTACAGATGGGTCTAAAGAAAAATACATCGAGCATAGTTATGCGGAATTTGAGTTGGGAGGAAATATAAATCGCTTGCTTCTTCTCCAATCCATTGATGAATCTGATAAAAGAAATTTCTTTTTGGCATTTGCAGATCAAACAAGCGCAGGAGAAACTTACGGTGGAGGGCGCTACATCAATGCCAGACAGGATGGGAAAAATAGCATCACGATTGATTTTAATCTGGCTTATAATCCATACTGTGCCTATAATCCGGATTATGCTTGTCCACTTCCACCCAAAGAAAACCTTTTGCCAATACCCATTTTAGCTGGAGAGAAAAATTACGAGAAATAGCCTTTCTGCCTAAGCCATTTCTCTTAAATTTGTAAAAGATTAAAGAAGGGTTTTCGGACCCTTTTTCGTTACCCTTGGTCGAATCACAAGATTCCCAAATCGATTTCCCTATGAAAATATCAATCAACCGATTAAAGAAATACATTGCCCTTACTGAATCACCTGACCGAATTGGTGCCTTATTGACGCAATCTGGTTTAGAGGTGGAAGGAATTGAAGAATTTGAATCCATCAAAGGAGGCTTGGAAGGAATTGTAATCGGCGAAGTGCTGACTTGCGAAAAACATCCTGATGCAGATAAATTGAGTTTGACCACTGTGGATATTGGGCAAGAAGAACCTTCTCAAATCGTTTGTGGCGCACCCAATGTAGCCAAAGGTCAAAAGGTACTAGTTGCGACGATCGGAGCAACTCTTTATCCTACTGAAGGTGATTCCTTTCAAATCAAAAAAGCAAAGATTCGTGGCCAAGTTTCAGAAGGGATGATCTGTGCCGAAGACGAATTAGGCCTTGGAAAAAGTCATGCAGGGATCATGGTTTTAGATACGAAATTACCGAATGGGACTCCGGCATCAGAACTTATCGATGTGGCCCAGGATCATATTTTGGAGATAGGCCTCACACCCAATCGAGCAGATGCAGCTTCCCATTTGGGAGTCGCTCGCGATTTGAAAGCATTATTGGGGAAGCAACTTTGTCTAGATTCAGAGCAAGTCTTGACGGTAGAAGCGGAAGGTCCAAAAATAACTGTTTCGGTAGAGGATTCGGCCGATTGCCCTCGCTATGCGGGAGTCGTTTTAACGGGAATTCAAGTTGGACCTTCTCCAATGTGGCTTCAGAATTTTCTGAAATCATTAGATTTGGAGCCTATCAACAATGTGGTCGATATCACAAATTTTATCCTTCATGACCTTGGTCAACCACTTCATGCATTTGATGCAGATCGGATATCAGAAGGAAAAATTATTGTCGGGAAAAGCCCCAAAGGGACAGTTTTCAAAACCTTGGATGAAAAGGAACGAAAACTTTCTGGAGACGAATTGATGATCAAAGACCCCAAAGGAGGGCTTTGTATCGCCGGTATTTTTGGTGGAGTTGATTCTGGGGTTTCCGACCAAACCAAATCAATTTTCTTAGAATCAGCTTATTTTTCTCCTGACATTATCCGAAAAGGAGCACAATTTCATGGCCTGAAAACAGATGCCTCTTTTCGATTTGAGCGAGGGACGGATCCAAATATGCCGGTCTATGCTTTGAAGATGGCTGTAAAACTTCTAAAAGAAATCGCAGGGGCAAAAGTGGCCTCTGGAATCGTGGACATCTATCCTTCTCCGGTTGCAGATGTTGAAATAGAAGTTTCCTATGGCCATATCAATCGATTAATTGGGAAAAAGATCGCCCCTACGGAAGCAAAAAGAATTCTGGAAAGCCTTGATATCCAGGTGAAGGGTGAAACTGAATCAGGATTCATTGCGGTTTCCAGACCCTATCGTGTAGATGTGACTAGAGAAGCAGATGTGATTGAAGAAATTCTACGGATTCATGGGTTTGAACAAGTGGCCTTGGCCGAGAATCTAAATACAGACTACTTGGCTGAGCACCCGGTGAAAGATTTGAATAAGCTTCAGTATAAACTTTCCCAGATTTTAGCGGGGCAAGGCTATTTGGAGATGATCACGAATAGCTTGACCAAATCCACTTATGCGGATAAATCTGGCTTTTTGGATTCAAACAATTCTGTGAAGATTTTCAATCGATTAAGTGAAGATTTAGACGTGATGCGTCAATCCTTACTTTATTCTGGGTTGGAAGTCTTGTCTCGAAATATCAATCGTAGGCAAACAGATTTGAAATACTTCGAGTTTGGGACGGTGTATTCCAAATCTGAAAGTGGATATAATGAAAGTCGAAGATTAGCGATCTTCCTTTCAGGGAAAAAAACAGCAGAAAGCTGGCTAGAACCTTCAAAGGAATTTGCCTTTGCTGATTTGTTTGCCACAGTTGAAAACATCCTACTTAGCCTAAATATTGATCTTGGAGAGGTAAGTATGATTGAGACTGCCCCTTTTGAATATGCTTTGCAATTGAAATTGGGTGAAAAAATTCTGGGTGAAATAGGCTTGGTAGCGGAGAAGTCATTGAAATTGGCAGAAGTTCGTCAAGAAGTTTGGTACGCAGATTTGAACTGGGATTTGCTCTGTAAGAAGGCAGCTGGTTTAAAGAAATATCAAGAGATTTCGAAGTTCCCGGAGGTACGTAGGGATCTTTCACTCGTGATAGATAAATCCATCAGCTATGACCAAGTCAAGAAAGTCGCCTTGAAATCCGGAGGGAGATTGTTGCAACGAGTGGGCGTGTTTGATGTTTACCAAGGAGATAAAATCGACGCTGGGAAAAAAGCCTATGCGCTAAGTTTTCACCTGCAGGATCAGGAAAATACACTAACGGATAAGGTAATTGATAAAACAATGAGTAAATTGATTCAAGCCTTCGAAAATGAGGTAGGAGCTTTGATCAGAACATAGAAATGATTCAAGAGGAACTGCAAAAACTGGAAAGATTAGCGAATCAAGCTAGCAAGAAACTGTTGGAATTAAATGAAGAAAACCAGCAGTTAAAGGAGAATTTAGCCCAGATGAATCAATCTTTGGCTGAAAAAGAGCAGGAAATCGAGCATTTTAAAAATAAAATTAAAATTAGTAACATTGTGGAGAACCGACCGGTGAGTCCAGGAGATTCGACCGAAATGAGTGACTTAATCAATAATTATATACAAGAAATTGACCATTTGATTACCTATTTATCAGATTGATATGGAAACATTAGCCATCAAACTTAAGATAGGAGATCGAGAATATCCCATGCGGGTGAAGATTGAGGATGAATCCAAAATCAGACATGCTGGCAAGTTGATCAATGAAAAATTGAGAAAATATAAAGACGAATTTGGACTGGATGACACCCAAGATTTATTAGCAATGGTTGCCTTTGACTGCATGGTAGAGTCTTTGGAGACCAATGAAATCAATGCGGGGGATAGTGAACAGATAAAATCCAGTATTTCTCATATAAATGCGCTTTTAGAAAAAGCCTTGTAATTATTACCACTTATTTCTTAGACTTTTCGGATTCTCCTAGGTGTTAAAAACTCAAATAACCTATGGGAGACATACTATATATTGTCCTCGCAGCCCTGATTGGGACTGGTGCAGGAGCCGCAATTGCGGGCGCTTTGATTAAAAATAAAAACGCTAAGCTGGAGGAGGAAACAAAAGAAAAAGTTAAATCCATGCTCCGTGAAGCTGAAATCAATGCAGAGTCCATCAAAAAAGATCGGATTTTAGAGGCCAAGGAAAAATACTTGAAGCTTAAATCTGAGTTTGATGAGGAGATGAATTCGAAGAAGAATATCATCATCACCAATGAGAATAAAGTGAAGCAACGAGAGCAACAAGTTTCCAAAGAACTGGAGCAAGTAAAGCGAAAGGAAGAGGAACTTGACTCTAAAAAAGAGGTCCTCAATGCACAACTCAATTCTGTTAAATTGAAAAAAGAGGAGCTGGATAAGATTACCAATCAACGAATCGCTGATCTTGAAAAAGTTGCCAACCAAACTCGTGAAGAGGCTCGCGAAGAACTGGTGAAAATGCTTACAGAGGAGGCACAATCAAAGGCTTCTTCTCAGGTTAAAGATATCCTAGATGAGGCAAAATTAACCGCAACGAAGCAGGCTAAAAAAATCGTGTTGGACACCATCCAACGGACAGCGACTGAGCATGCAGTAGAAAATTGTGTTTCAGTATTCAATATTGAAAGTGATGATATCAAAGGAAAAATCATTGGTCGTGAAGGAAGAAACATCCGTGCTTTAGAAGCTGCGACTGGTGTTGAAATCGTCGTGGATGATACTCCTGAAGCGATCATTATTTCAGGATTTGATCCGGTAAGAAGAGAGATCGCAAGACTTTCATTGCACCGACTGGTTCAAGATGGTCGAATTCACCCCGCACGAATTGAAGAGGTGGTAGCCAAAACTGAGAAAAATATTGAAGAAGAAATCGTAGAAATTGGGGAGCGAACCTGTATCGATTTGGGGATTCATGGCCTTCATCCGGAGTTGATCCGAATGGTCGGCAGAATGAGGTACAGATCTTCTTACGGGCAAAACTTGTTGCAACATTCACGTGAAGTAGCCAAACTCTCTGCAACCATGGCAGCTGAAATGGGACTGAATGCGAAACTTGCCAAGCGCGCAGGATTGTTGCATGATATTGGAAAGGTTTGGCCGGAAGAGCAGGAACTACCACATGCCGTGTTGGGAATGGAATTGGCTAAGCGATACAAGGAACATCCTGAAATCTGTAATGCCATTGGTGCTCACCATGACGAGATAGAAATGACTTCTATGATCTCTCCAATCGTGCAGGCTTCCGATGCCATCTCTGGTGCGAGACCTGGAGCAAGGAGAGAAGTAATGGATAGCTATATCAAGCGATTAAAAGAATTAGAAGAATTAGCACTTAGCTTCGATGGAGTGAATAAGTGCTTCGCAATGCAAGCAGGAAGAGAGCTCAGAGTGCTGGTGGACGCAGACAATGTGGATGATTCTACTGCAGGAAAGCTTTCATTTGATATTTCTCAGAAAATAGAAAAAGAAATGCAGTATCCGGGTCAGATTAAAATCACTGTCATCCGAGAAATGCGAGCAGTGAACTATGCTAGATAACTTAGGAATTAATTCTTAATTTGGGGCAGTTACCAGTTGGTAGCTGCCTTTTTTTCTATGTTTTTTCTATATCCCCTTTTCGCCGAGATTTTCGAATGGCTCTCAGATGGAGTTGGCTATTTATACAGGCGAAGAATATCTCGTCATGAAAAGGAAATTTTGAACACTAGATTTCCATATTATCAACGACTTAATGAAAAGCATAAAGCTGAGTTTGTAGGGAAATTGGAATTGATTTTAACAAAAAAAACATTTGTGGGAAGGGGAGGGATTGAAGTTGTTTCCCAAGAAATGGAAATGTTGATCGGGGCGACAATTGTGATGGTCACCTTTGGATGGAAGCAGATTCGATTGCCCCATTTCAGCAAGATTTTAATCTATCCAAATACCTATTATAGCTCCATTACCAAAAGCTATCATCGCGGCGAAGTCAACCCTAAATATGGAATAATCGTTGTTTCTTGGGCCTGTTTTTTAGACGGGTTGAAAGATAATCAGGATGGAATTAATCTTGGGATTCATGAAATCGCCCATGCACTCAAATTGGAGAATCAAATTTATTACAATGGAGAAAGTGAGTTTTTCAATCCCGAAGCATGGAGAGCATACCAGGAGTTAGTTGGGCCTGAGATAGAAAAAATCAAAAATGGGAACAGCTCCATTTTAAGAGAATCTGCCGGTTTCAATGAACATGAATTTTTTGCTGTAGCTCTGGAAAACTTCTTTGAGCGCCCTCAGCTATTTTTTGACTATCACCCCAAAATGTACGGTTTACTTGTTCAGCTGCTACGTCAGGATCCTAGGATTTGGTTGAGATAAGCAAACTCATTAAATGAGATTCTAATGCTTCTATCAACTCTGGATAGATGCTGAGATCGCTCCCCCAAAGGTTTGGATTTCCACAAATCTCAAGAAGTGTATCTTTCAGATTCGGTTTTTTCCAGGCTTCAGCAAAAACGAAAATTATGCTTGGGTCATCGTTAAGAGGAAGTTGTTCGCCATGATTTTCTCCTTTGTAAAACAAAATCAAAGCAGCAAATCCCATGGTAAGGTTAGCAGGCCAAGTCTGGTTTTTTTTCCAAAAAGCAATCAAGGATGGGAGTACACGTACTCTGAATTTAGAAATGCTATTCAAAGCGATCGACTTTAATTCATGACGAATAAATGGATTAGCGAATCGTTCTAAAACATCGTCAGCAAATGCATTTAACTCTTCCCGTGAATAATCCATGCTAGGTATAATTTCCTCAAAAATGGCTTTTTTCAAAAAATCGAAGATCTGAGGATTTTCTACTGATTCCCTCACCGTTCGGAAACCATGCAAGTAGGCATAGGGGACCAAAGTGGTATGCGCACCATTTAAAATTCTGACTTTCATCGTTCGGTAAGGGCTGAGGTCCGGAACGAATTTCACATTCAAGCCTACTTTGTCAAGCGGGAATTTCTCTCGAATAATATCAGGACCTTGAATCGCCCAAAAATGATATGGTTCCACCATCACTGTCAATTCATCGCTACAATTGATCTCCAACTCAATTTCGGCTCGTTCTGCCTTTGGAAAACCTGGGACAATTCGATCAACCAGTGTGTCGCAAAATGAATTGTGAGTGTGGATCCATTCTTCAAATGAATTGGGGAATTCCCATTTTCTGGAATAAGCTAAAATGCATTCCTTCAACTTCTCCCCATTTTTCTCAATCAATTCGCAGGGTAAAAAAATCAACCCACTTTCAGGACTTCCTTTAAAATGCATAAATCGATGGTAAAGCAGCGCGCAGAGCTTTCCAGGAAAAGTCTTTGAAATAACCTCGATTGGATGATCTGTTGGATCAAATAGGATTCCTGCCTCTGTCGTGTTTGAAATAACCAACTCTAAGTCAGGATTTTCCCCGAGCTTCAAATAGCCTTCATAATCCTCAAAAATCGAGGTCACACTCGAAATGCAAGTCACTAGAGTAGATCTGTCCACCAATTTCCCCTGGTACTGGC
>JAHEBE010000119.1 GCA_024642365.1 Algoriphagus sp. | reverse complement strand
TTGGAACAAAACGATACTTACTTACTTCACTATACTTTAGTCAAAGGAACTCAGAATGAAGATTTTATTAATTTCCTTCATTCACTAGAAATTTTGACTAATCAAACTGAAAAATTCAATAGCTGATGGAAATCATCTCTTCCTATAACTTGATCATTGAGTTTTCTGTGATCATCATTTTATCCTTTCTCTTTAATGGGCTTTCTAAAAAGACTAATGTCCCAGCTGTATTAATGCTCATTGCATTAGGCTTAGGACTTCAATATGTCTTAAAATACTTTACCCCAGAATCAGTAGACTTTTTCCCTATCCTGGAAGTATTAGGAATTGTTGGGCTAATAATGATTGTGCTGGAGGCATCCTTAGAATTGGAGCTTAAAAGGGAAAAGCTCTTTCCAATTTTAAAATCTATGGCCATCGCTTTGATAGGCCTATTAGCATCTACATGGGCTGCAGCGAGTATCCTTTATTATTACATCCCCGAGATGACCATGCAGTCTGCCTGGCTCTACGCCACTCCACTTTCAATCCTTTCCAGCGCAATTATTATCCCAAGTGTAGCGGGCCTAAAAAAGCAAAAGAAAGAGTTTCACATCTATGAAAGTACCTTCTCAGATATCCTGGGAATTATGCTCTTCTACTTTTTGACTGGAAAATTGAATCCAGCCGAGGATTCAGGCTTAGTTGGTTTTGGAGGCAATTTTCTTTTGACAGTTGCGATATCTTTGATTGCCAGCTATGCCATAATACTGGTATTTCAGAAAATCAAAAGTCAGGTTAAGCTGTTCTTATTGATCGCTGTGTTGTTGTTGCTTTATGCTTTGGGTAAAAAAATGCATTTATCATCGCTAATTATTATCCTAATATTTGGCTTGATCATCGCAAATATGAAACTTTTCTTTCAAGGGAAGCTATCCAAATGGCTTAACTATGAAAAAGCGCACCAAATCTACCACGAACTTCACACCATTACAGCAGAGACCGCATTCGTCATCCGAACTTTATTCTTTGTGACTTTTGGATTAACCATCGCCATTACTTCCATTTTTGATTGGCAGGTAGCATTAATTAGCACCTTGCTAATCGCTTCGATTTATGGAATACGATTTATCCTGCTACTGATTTTTGAAGGAAAGGACATTATTCCTCAGGCATTCATTGCTCCGAGAGGCTTAATCACAGTTTTACTATTTTACGCCATCCCGGCAGAAGCCCAGATTGCGAGCTTTGAACCCGGTATTTTACTTTTTGTGATTATTGGAACCAGCTTAATCATGACTTTTGCTATGATCTATGAAAAAAGGAGATCAGGCAAAGCAGTCGATTTGGCAAACAGTAGAACCGTTGGATCCATCAAATGGAAGGTCCCAACGGTTTTGGAAAACGGAAATGACAAGGCTTAAAAGACAGCTCAATTATTGATTTTCTCTTTTTAGATTCCTAAAAGCTGCCACATAATTATCTGAGCCACACTTATCACAAAGAATTGTTTCTGCTCTCAAATTACTCGCTTTCGAGATTGCCTCTCGTCCGGAATTAAACGGCCCTAAGTAATCGCGATCATATGCGCTTGGTATCAAGTTGCATTCCCGTTCATGAATTTCAAACTTGCCTTCTGAATTGGGTTTACTCGATAGATAAAAGAATTTCATAAAAATAAATTTTAGGTTATACCAAAATTAGCAACCTCGAAAGGCAAAAAAAATACCCAGTATTGGGTATTTTTCAGTTGTTTTCGGTCGGATTTTAGCAAATTTCGATTTTTCCGTCTCTATCAATAATTAGTTTATTTCATTTTTTCCAAATCAAAATTAAAGATGAGCCTCCTCGTTTTAATGTGAAACTTACATCGTTCTGTTAATAGTTTTCTCTCCAAATCTTTCAGGTGAATTTCAAAAACCTCCGAACCAATTCCTCCCATTCTTGCTCTAGCGTGAGATTGGGACGCTCCTCTCCTGCCCTTCGATACCAATAGTCCGCATTCCATTGGTCGCCTTCTTTCCGATGGAGATAGGCATGAATTCGTGCTGCATTTTTTCCGGGTAGTTGGTCTACTTGTTCATGAGATTTTTCCCAATCCCCAATCCCATCAAACCAAAGAGCCAATAGCTCCACCTGATTGGCAAACTTTTCCGGGCGAGCATCTAAAAACTCTTGAATTATTTTTTCCTTCTCGATCATCCTAAGCCAATTATTGATTCCCAAAAGAAACACATCTTTCCAGAAAGGTTTAACATTTCGTGATTTTTTCGTGATACACTGAGCCCAAATTTGTATCAAACAAAACCAATAAAATCATGAAAAAAATCCTTCTATTATTCTATGTCGCCTTCTTGGGCTTGGTCAGCTGCTCAGAAGATAATGATCCCATTACAATTGATCCCACAAAACCTACAGGTGCGCTGAGTGTTTTGAGATCAGGTTCATTTGTAGATCAAAATGGTGCAGGCTCTGCTGGAAATGCAGCCCTAGGTACAGATTCTCAGGGAAAAGAATTCCTTCAGTTTAATTCTGCATTTAAAACCGCTTTGGCAACAGGTACAGTTACGGTTTTCTTATCTACCTCTGCCACATTTATGGCTGATCCTGCGAATGGTAATCCAAACTTATTGGCACTCGGACCTGTTAGGACAGCGGGAGAAAACTTTTTCCTTATCCCCTCCGGAGCCTCAACGGCAAAATACACGCATGTTATTCTTTGGTGTGGATCTGTCGGGATACCATTTGGAAATGCGCAATTGAAATAAGATGTTGACAACAAAAAGTAAAAAATTAGCTTTCTTTTTCACCACTCTTCCCTGGGTTATGTTCCTGGGGTTGAGCATTTTCAGCTACAAGGAAGCAAATGCTCAAAGTGGCTGGACAAAAGGCAAAAAGGAAGGGTTTTACCAACTTAGTTTCCAATCGATGCAGTCTAATGATTACTACACTCTGGATGGAGATCTTTTGGAAACTAATCAATTCACCCAGCAGTCACTGGTATTTTATGGAGAATACGGCGTCACAGATCGGTTTACTATCATTGCAAATCTTCCGCTTCAAACATGGAATGGTTTTGAGACGACTGAAAAGGTAAGTGGGTTGGGAGATTTGAGATTGGAATTTAAGCATGCTATACTTAAGAAGTATCTTCCGCTTACTATCTCAGTTGCTCCCGAACTCCCAATAGGAAAGGCAAATAACTTTGCTAAGAGTACGGTCAATGATTTCGAACAAATCAATCTTCCTTCTGGAGATGGTGAGTTTAATGTTTGGTCCACACTCGCCAGCTCCTTTGCTTTGCCTAATGCACCTTTTTACGGCAGTATTTTCGGAGCTTACAATGTGCGAACAGAATATGATGGAATTCAATTCAACGACCAATTTGCGATTGGCGCAGAAATCGGTTACCAGTTTGCAAAAAAAGTATGGGTAAATGCCCGCCTCAATGCTTTAGCAACCGTGGGAGAAGTACCAGTAGCAACGGATTTTGTCCGTGGAGATGGGACGGAATATACCAGCTTTAGCTTTGGTGCTAGCGTGCCGGTGTATCAAAAAATCCACCTCAGCCTTAATTATCGAAATTTTAACGACCTGATTTTTGATCGTAAAAACCTGTATTCTTCAGGAGTGATCAGTATCGGGCTGTACTATGAACGGAAATAAGCTCATGCAAACTATAAATTCAAACTGGGAAGGAAATCAAATTTCTTTTCCACGCTTTAAAAAATATAATAGAAGAGGAATCATCTTTCGCCAAGGTGAATGTTCTGAAGGATTTTATCTACTCAAACACGGTAGCATTAAACTTCAAAAAACACTTCCTAATGGTTCTCAGTCTATTTTAAAAATCATTACTCCAGGTGAAATTTTCGGGGAAGGGGAAGCAATCGAAGG
Organism: Algoriphagus sp.; assembly: GCA_024642365.1. GTDB lineage: Bacteria > Bacteroidota > Bacteroidia > Cytophagales > Cyclobacteriaceae > Algoriphagus. Next base: position 5,062 of record JAHEBE010000119.1, on the reverse strand, counting down.
GAAAATCATTCGGAATAATGCCTTTGCTATTGCCTTGGAAGAAGACACCTTGGTTCAGAAACTTTCAACTATCAATTTGCAGGAATCCTCCACTGGAATCGAATTAATTCAAAAGTTATTGCATTACTCGCTGCAAACAAGTCATCGCCTTGAGCGGTTAAACTGGATGGATGCAGTCAGCAGAATCAAACTCACCCTAGCAGAATTAGCTCAAAAAATGGGAAAGCGCTACGGAGACGAGACACTTTTGAAACTCAACTTATCGCATGAGGAGCTTGCCATGTTGACCGATTCCAGTAGGCAAACAGTCACTAAAACCCTTTCAACACTTAAAAAAGAAGGAATAATTAGCTACTCCAGAAATCGAATACTCTTTAGAAATCTTGAAACCTTTAACTAAATCTACGATGAAAACTCTTTTTAAATTAACCTTATCACTCTTCTTAGGATTGGCTATTGCTAGCTGCGACAGTGGCTCCATGAAGGATGCTGATCAAATGAAACCTGCAGATCCAGTAGCCGTCACTGGAGACATCACTGTTTTGAAAACAGGGACACTCACAGCTCAAAGCAGCACGAACACAAAAGGTATGGTGCAGCTTGTTAAAGATAAAGATGGAAAGAATTATGTGAGACTGACAGAAGATTTCACAACCAAATTCAGCACAGGAACTGTAACTGTTTACCTCTCCACTTCGGATAAATTACAACTTGGAAGCTCCGGTTCCTTTCAATTAGTATCTATCGTAGGGAAAGCTGGGGAACATTTTTTCCCTTTGAGTGCAGTACCTGATGCAAAATTTACCCATGGAATTATCTGGTGCGGAGCAGCTGCAATTCCTTTTGGCTTTGCTCCATTGAATTAAAATTCGGAAAAATATTTTATTTATAAATAAGAAAAACAGCCACTGCAGATCGCAGTGGCTGTTTTGTTTTTGAATGTCTGGATTCCAGGATTTGAATCTGAGTGTATAGATCCCTAATCTTTCTAGACTACCGGCCTGTGGTACACTACTATTTTTTTGTTGGATCAAGACCATCTACTCGGAATGGCTTGGAAAAATTCGTTGCTCTAATAGCAATCTCTATATCAACAAAGAATCAGCATTGAAAAACTGACATTACCTTCAATTCTTTCTGAATAAAAAACCAGCTTAACTCATCAATTCAAATTCAAATTCGGTAAAGCTTTTTGAATCTGAATGAATCTTGATTTCACTCCCATGAATTTCCAGGATATGTTTGACAATCGCCAACCCTAATCCAGAACCTTGCACACCCTGCTGATCTTTATCAATCATATAATAGCGATCAAAAAGTGACTGAAGCTCTGATTCCGGAATCCCTTTCCCTGAATTCCGAATTTTGATATTAACGCCTCCATTGGTCTCGCAGGCATCTATCAAAATCTGACCTGATTCCGGCGTATATTTCACCGCATTGTCCAGCAAATTCTGAATCACCCGATCGATCAGAGATAAGTCTGCTCGGACAATCGGTAGGTTTTGGCAAATCTGTGACTTAATCTCAATGCCTTTGGTTTGGGCCAACAATTCATACTTCAATGCCGAATCATAGAGCAACTCTTGTACTTTAAGCTGCTCCAACTTAACCAGCATTTGACCTGATTCAAGTTTCGATAGGTCAAAAAGATCCGCCACGAGTTTTGTCAAGCGATCTGTGGAGTTTGCAATAATTTGAAGGTATTTTTCTTTTTCTTCTGGGCTAAGTTTGCTCCCCTTGATTTGCAAGGTTTCCACATAGCCATTGATAATTGCCAGTGGATTTCTGAGATCATGAGAGACATTCGCTATCAACTCCCGACGCAGGCTATCTACTTTTTTCAACTCATCAATGTTTCTAAGAATGGTTTCTGCCATGTGATTAAAAGTATTTCCCAAAACAGCCAATTCAGAACCTGAATTCGACTCCGGGACACGTGCGCTTAGATCCCCATCTTTGAAGTGCTCCACTGTCTGAATGATTTTTCGTAAATGCCTGGTCAGCCAAGCAATCAAAGCCAACCCGATCAAAAATGCCACAACTAAGGTGATGACAATTGAATTGAATGTCAGTTTCATCCAAAAACTACCAAGTAAGCTTTTAGAAATCGTTTCAAATTTTTCACTTGCCAAAGTGATGTAGACATATCCCAGCAAATTGGAATCTTCATAGACTGCTGTTGCGGAAAAGACAGATTGTTCCCCAGGGTTTCGAGGATCATCTCCCAAAATAAAATTCGCCCCTTTTTCTGCGATAAAAGATTTCACAGGTTCAATTTCAACCTGCTTCAATTTCACCTTTTGGTCCAACACCACATAGGAAAGAATCTCGCCAGAAGGGTCCAGCAAATACACTTCTATCCCAGGATTCACAGCCATCATTGAATGCATGATCACCCCCAAAGCTTCCTCGTTTACTTTTCCATTTTGAAATGGCTTCACCTCTTTGATCAAGTAATCCGCTACTGAGGCATTGAGTCTTTGAGTTGTTTCTTGGAAATAGCGTTGTGCCGTATTAGCAGTGATCAATACATAAGAAAATCCTACGATCAATAGGACTAGGATAAAACTGAAAGAAATTCTCCAATATAGACTTTTCATAAGATCGTATTATAGTTCATCATTGAATCGGTATCCGACGCCCCAGGTTGTCAGGATAAAACTCGGGTTATTTGGATCTTGCTCCACTTTTGCACGCAGTCGATTGATATGGGCATTGACAGTATGTTCGTATCCGCTGAAATCGTAGCCCCAAATCAATTCGAGCAACTCGCCACGGGAATAACTTCGGCCTGGATTTCTAGCCATCAGCAGAAGTAAATCAAACTCCTTTGGGGTGAGGTCTAGTCGTTTTTGATCAAGGACCACTTTTCGTTTTTTCTCATCAATTTCCAATGAGTTGAATCGAATTTGCTTGATTTCTTTTTCGGCCAACAAGGCAAATTGATCTTGACGGCGCATGATCGCTTTTACTCGCGCAATGAATTCCCGGATTTTGAAGGGCTTGGTGATGTAATCATCAGCACCTGATTCCAATCCGATCACTTTATCAATCTCTTCCGACTTTGCTGTAATCATCAAGATAGGCGTATAGTTATCCAAAGCCCGAAGTCGCTGGCAAATCTGGATTCCGTCCATTTCAGGAAGCATGATATCCAAAATAATCAAATCGAACTCATTGGAATTTGCGGCTTCAAAGCCTAACCTTCCGTTATTTTTTACTTGGATTTGATACTCGAGATCCTTCAAATGAATTTGGATCAATTCGCTGATATTCGGATCATCTTCTACTACAAGTACTTTTTTCATGGGATTTAGCTATGAGGCGGAAAGTTAATTTCTAGTTCTCACGAAACTATCACATTTCAGATTTAAGGTAAAAATCAATTAAATTCTTAAAATCAGCCGATTGTGATATTTTTCAATTTTCCAGCTAAAATTCAGTCATATTTTAAATGAAACCCAAAATAACCGGGTTTTCAAGACAGATTACCCTTCAATCAATTGATATTTTGGTTTTTGCTTCAAGTTGGAGGCTTGCTTATAAATTCTATCTTTGCGCAATTGTTTATAAAAATTACTAAGGAATAATTAAAAGCATGGAACAAGTTCTGATTTATGGAGTCCCAATGTTGGGAATTCTTGGTTTGATCGTGATGGCGATCAAGTCTGCTTGGGTAACTAAGCAGCCTACAGGTGATGAGAAAATGAATGAATTGGCAGGCTACATCGCAGATGGTGCTATGGCATTTCTAAAAGCAGAATGGAAAGTACTTTCTTACTTTGCAATCATCGCCATTATTCTACTTGCTTGGTCTGGAATGTCTGTAGAGACTTCAAGCCCAATAATTGCAATTTCATTTTTGATCGGCGCTGTATTCTCAGCTTTCGCTGGATATTTAGGAATGAACATCGCTACCAAAGCGAATGTCAGAACTACTCAGGCTGCGCGAACTAGCTTGAAAGCGGCTTTGAAAGTGTCTTTCACCGGTGGATCTGTCATGGGACTTGGAGTAGCTGGTTTGGCTGTACTTGGTCTTGGATCTTTGTTTATCATTTTTTACAGCATGTATGTGCAGAGCGTAGGTGCTGGAGTGAATGGCATCGAGATGGAAAAAGCATTGGAAGTGTTGGCTGGGTTCTCTCTTGGAGCTGAGTCTATTGCACTTTTTGCTCGAGTAGGTGGTGGTATTTACACCAAAGCAGCAGACGTTGGAGCTGATTTAGTAGGTAAAGTAGAAGCAGGAATCCCTGAGGATGATGTAAGAAACCCTGCAACAATTGCGGATAACGTAGGTGATAACGTAGGTGATGTAGCTGGAATGGGTGCAGATTTATTCGGTTCTTATGTAGCTACAATCCTTGCCACTATGGTATTGGGAAGAGAAATCGTATCCGTGGACAACTTCGGTGGTATCGCTCCGATCCTTTTGCCAATGGTATTAGCAGGTTTAGGAATTGTATTCTCTATAATGGGAATGTTCTTCGTCACGATCAAAAATGATAAAGGTGATGTGCAGCATGCCTTAAATATGGGTAACTGGTCTTCCATAGTTTTTACTGGAATTGCTTCTTTCTTCATTGTACGATACATGCTTCCTGAGACTTTGTCTATTAGAGGATATGAATTCACTAATATGGATGTCTTCTATTCGATCATTCTTGGTCTAGTAGTCGGAACATTGATGTCTATCATCACTGAATATTATACCGCAATGGGCAAGCGTCCAGTACTGTCAATTATTAAGCAATCGGCTACGGGTCACGCAACCAATATTATCGGTGGACTTTCGGTAGGTATGGAATCTACAGTACTTCCAACTTTGGTTTTGGCAGGCGGTATTTATGGAGCATATGAGTTTGCAGGTCTTTATGGAGTTGCAATCGCAGCAGCAGGTATGATGGCTACTACTGCGATGCAGTTGGCAATTGATGCCTTCGGTCCGATCGCAGATAATGCTGGTGGTATCGCTGAGATGAGCCAACTTCCGGAAGAAGTAAGAGGTAGAACTGATATTTTGGATGCAGTTGGTAATACTACTGCCGCTTCAGGTAAAGGA
>JAHEBE010000118.1 GCA_024642365.1 Algoriphagus sp. | reverse complement strand
AGCATGACCTCTCGGCCCAGCGACTTTAATAACGCCATCTTCTACAGCAAAAGAAGCAGGGTTTTCAGAGACTTTCCAGCCATCCAGGTTTTTTCCATTAAAGAGTTCGATCCATTCCCCCGATTGGGCTGAGACGGAAAAAGAAAGTAGAATGAAGGCAAGGATTGTAAAATAGGATTTCATAGATCGAGTTTTATTTAGGGTTTAAGTATCAAAAGTTAATGAAACAAAATCAGAATAAAGCCCAATAAAAACAAAAGGCTCTGAATTTCTTCAGAGCCTTTTTATATGATGTAAGCTAAATCTTAAAGATCGATGCCCATAAAAGACATAAATGCTAAGCCCATTAATCCTGTCAAGAGCATAGTGATACCTAGTCCTTTCAAGCCATTAGGAACGTGAGAATATTTCAACTTCTCTCTGATCGCTGCCAAAGCCACGATGGCCAGACAGAAACCTGTTCCTGATCCAAAGCCATAAACCGAAGCTTCTGCTAAAGTATAGTCTCGCTGAGCCATGAACAATGATCCTCCTAGGATAGCACAGTTTACTGCAATCAAAGGAAGGAAGATACCCAATGCACCATAAAGCGCAGGAGCAAATTTCTCAACTACCATTTCTACCAATTGCACCATCGCGGCAATAATTGCGATGAACATAATGAATCGAAGGAAAGACAAATCAACCGAGGCCAATTCACCATTTACCCAAGAAAGAGCTCCCTCTTTCAATACATATTCATTCAACAGCCAGTTTACCGGAACAGTTACTGTCAATACAAAGATTACAGCTGCACCTAGACCAATAGCCGTACTTACTTTCTTAGAAACCGCTAGGAAAGAACACATTCCTAAGAAGTAAGCGAAAATCATGTTGTCGATAAAGATCGACCGAATACCTAAATTAAATAAATCCATTTTTTCAGCTTCTATTTAGTGTTCAACATATCCAGTTTTGGTACGCTGTACCCATATTATCAATCCTAAGATGACGAATGCTCCTACTGGAGAAACCATTAGACCATTGGTTGCTAATTTGAAATCAGGCCCGAAAAGGCTTGAAACATATTCGAATACCGGAATTCCGAAAACAGCTCCTGAACCCCATAGCTCTCTAAAGAAGGCTACTGTCAAAATAATCCAAGAATAACCCAAAGCAGAACCAAATCCATCCAACATGGAATCATAAGGCTTATTTCCCAAAGCAAAGGCCTCAAGTCTACCCATTACAATACAGTTGGTGATAATCAATCCCACAAATACAGAGAGCTCTTTATACATATCAAAAGCAAAAGCTTTCAATACCTCACTTACTAAGGTCACCAAAGTTGCTACCACAGCGAGTTGCACAATGATACGAACCCGGCTAGGGATGGTATTTCGCATTAGGGAGATGGCCAAATTGGACATCACTACTACGAAGATTACCGAAATCGCCATAACCAAAGTAGGCTTCATTTGGGTAGTTACCGCCAAAGCAGAACAAATTCCAAGCACCTGAATAGTGATTGGGTTTTCATCTACCAAAGGATCTGTTACCAATTTTTTTCTACGTTTCGAGAGAAGCGCTTCTGAAGGCTTCTGAACGACCGTTTTTTCTATAGTTTCAGCACTCATGTTTTTATATTCTTGAGTTGATGTTCAATTAAAGTGTAGCTACGGCAGCTGGAGTTTTTTTACTCTCGATGTATGCTTGGTAATACCCTAAGTAATTTTTTAGCATATTATTCACACCATTTCCAGTAATAGTCGCACCAGACATTCCATCTACTTGATGAGGGTTAGCAGAGTAATCTTTTCCTTCACCTTTCTGCATCTGAATAGCCACTAATTCACCCGCTTCATCGAAAATTTCTTTTCCTTCAAAACGTGCCTGTACGCCAGGCTCAGTGATTCGAGCTCCTAGTCCAGGAGTTTCCCCAGCGTGAGCCAAAGTGATACCACCTACTGTATTCATGTCTGTATCTAAGGCAAGATATCCCCAGATTGCGTCCCAAAGACCTGCTCCATAAAGTGGGAATACGTAAGATTTAACAGCAGCAGGATCTCCTTCTTCATGGAAAATGTAAACAGGAAACTGACGCTCTTCAACTGGTTTTTTGTAATTTTTAGCTACATCAACACCTTCAGCAGTTGCACCGGCGATTTCCTTTCCATTCACATCTACGACAGTAGAAGCAATATGACTCGCATAATAGGCATTTACTTCCTCAGGCTTCATTGCCGAAATTTCATCAGCTGAGATTACCGCTCCAAGGATTTGCTTTTTCTGATCCAAGGCAATTGCTTCTTTCTGCATTGGTCCCAAAACCTGAGAAGTACCTGAAAGAAGAAGTCCTAAGATAACCGTCAAGATGACGGAAAATGTAATAATGTAAGCGTTAGACTGTTGCACGTTGTAACCTCCTTGTTTTATTGGCTTTAACTACATAATAATCGATTAGCGGAGCGAATACGTTCATAAACAACACCGCCAACATAATACCTTCTGGATAAGCAGGGTTAGTCACTCGAATGATAACTGTCAAGAAACCAATCAATAATCCATATATCCATTTGCCTGTTTCTGTTTGCGCAGCAGATACCGGATCAGTTGCCATAAAGACAATACCGAAAGCCAATCCACCCATTACCCAATGGTATTGAGGAGGCATTGCCATGTATTCGTTTACTGCAAAAAGGTTCATTACAAAACCCATGATGTATGCTCCTGCAAATCCAGACACAATAATTTTCCAACTTGCTACGCCAGTTCCTACCAAAATCAAAGCACCTAAAAGGACCATTAAAGTAGAAGTCTCACCAATTGATCCTGGAATCCAACCCATAAACAAGTTAGAGAAACTAAATAAATCAGCTCCTAAGGCAGAATTGTGCGTGGCTAATGCTTCGGTTACCGGAACACCGTCTACTCCGGCATTATAGGCAACTGCAAGTGCAGTAGCTCCTGAAAATCCGTCAATTGCAACTTTATCCCCTAAATAAGTCCAAACCTGGTCACCAGATATTTGAGCTGGATACGCAAAATACAAGAATGCTCTTGCGGTCATGGCCACGTTTAGGATGTTCATTCCTGTTCCTCCAAATACTTCCTTCGCAATTACTACAGCGAAAACTGTCGCTAAAGCAACTTGCCAAAGTGGCGTAGTAGCCGGTACAACAAGTGGAATCAACATTCCCGTCACCAAAAAACCTTCATTGATCGGGTGTTTTCGAATGACAGCAAATGCAGCTTCAACCATTCCCCCAGCCGCATAGGCTACAATAACAATAGGTAGAACCAATATAAGGCCGGTGGTTAATTTGTCTCCAAAATTATCCCAAAGACCAGCAGTGCCGCCAGTAGCTAATAAATGCTGATGACCAGTATTATAAATACCAAAAAGCAATGCAGGAATCATCGCCACTACGACGGTGATCATCATTCGCTTCAAATCAATGGCATCTTTTACTTGTGCTCCCTTGATCCCAGTGGTATGGTTAGGGCTAAAGAGGAAAGTTTCCCCTGCTTCAAATGCGTAATATAAACTTTCAAGCTTCCCTCCCTTTTCAAAAAGAGGTTTTTGCTTGTCCATTAAATCTCTTAGAAACTTCATATGGATTAACTGTATTGGATTAATTCTATACCTTTTCTTACCAACTCCTGCACCGGATGCTTGGATACATCCACAAATTCACAAAGTGCTAAATCTTCTTCTACAATCTCATAAATTCCGAGCTCCTCGATTTCATCGAAATCTTCTGCTAAAATTGCTTTCAACAAGTAAACCGGAAGGATATCCATTGGAGTGACCGATTCAAAAACTCCAGTCTGTACGAAAGCTCTTTCTTCTCCTCTTCCATTGGAATCAAGAACATATTCCTTGTTTGGAGTAAGGAAAGACAATAATCCTAGGGCACGATGGTAACTGAGTTTTTCCGTAGTTGGCTTTGCCCAACCAAGGAACTCATAATAATCTCCCTCAGGGATCACCGTGATTTGATTGTGATAAAATCCAAGGAAACCTTCCAAATTGATCTTCTCTCCTGTCAAAACGTTGCCAGAAACAACTCGAACGTGACCTGAATTAAGGTTCCCCTTCACAAAAGTGGAAACATTAGCTCCACTGTATGTTTTCACATAAGATGGTTTTGTGATTTCAGAACCAGTGATTGCAATCACTTTTGAAGAATCATAAATCCCTTCTAAAACAAATTTACCGATCTGAACTACTCCTGTTGGACTTACAGTCCAAGCGATTTCGCCCTTATTAATTGGATCGATGTGATGGATTTGTACACCAACGTTTCCAGCCGGGTGAGGACCAGAAAACTGATTGATTTGTGCGTTTTTGATCCCTGAATAAACTGCTGGAGCCGGCTTAGAACCGTCTAAGTTCAAATGAACTTTCCCAGAAGTAAGTTTCGCCAACGCATCAATTCCAGCCTGTAAATATTTCTCTTCTCCCTGAAGGGTAAACCCATAATCAGGAGCGAGTGGATGTGTATCAAAACCGGAAATAAAAATGGCTTTAGGAGTGTCTGCAGGGTTGGCAACGATTCCAAATGGGCGCTGAATAATATTCGGCCAAACTCCACTTCCAGCTAACTTTGCAACCAATGCCTCTCGGTCAATGCTGCCAAGGTTTACTTTTTCGGAAGTTTCGAAAGTCATTGACTTGTCAGCCAATATTTTTATTTCGAGAAGTTTTCGGCGATCGCCACGTTTGATTTCGATAATTTCACCGGAAACCGGTGCTGCATAGACCACTTGGTCCATTGCTTTGTCGATCAGAATTGGGGTACCTGCTTTCACAGTATCTCCCTCATTGACAAGGACCTTCGGGCGTTGAAACCCAATGAAATCCGTTGGCTTAATTGCGAAAGTTTGAGCGGAAGCGAAATCAGAAAGCTCTTGCTTTGCTTTTCCCACTAGATTGATGTCAAAACCTTTCTTAAGCTTCACTATTTTAGACATATCTGTTTTTAACTATGAGCCTTTGAAAAACGCTCCAAATCTAATAAATAACCTTTTTATTTTTGGGCTATTTGGAGTTTAATGTTTGAACTTTTACCTGAATGGGGAATATTTATTTAGATATCCCTCATTATTAAACTGTTAACGCCTCTTCTGCTTGAAGTTCCAAGAATGACTTTACTTGGTCCATTAACCACATTGGAGTTGATGTCGCACCACATATCCCTACTTTATCATTTTTAGAAAACCACTCAAGGTCTATCTCTGTTTCGTTTTCTATAAAATAACTTCGGGAATTCTGACTCAAGCATACTTGGTGGAGTGCTTTTCCATTAGAACTTTTCTTACCTGAAACGAATAGAATCACATCATTTTCATTTGCAAATCGCTGAAGCTGAGGCTCTCGATTCGAAACTTGTCTGCAAATTGAATCATTTGAATTATAATCCAATTCTGTCAATTCACCTTTGCAAGCCTTAATCCGTTCTTCAATTTTTTCTGAAATTTCATAAAAGCCTTTAGTGCTTTTCGTAGTCTGACTGAATAAAGTGACAGGTCGAGAATAATCGATAGCATCCAAATCAGATTCTTCCATGACTACAATTGCCTTTTCCAAAGTTTGTCCGGTTAAGCCAATCACTTCTGCATGACCCTTTTTCCCGTAGATAACTATCTGACCTTCCTCGCGCTCCATTTTATCAAAGGCATTTTTCACTCTGTTTTGGAGTTTCAAAACGACTGGACAAGAGGCGTCGATCAATTCAATGTTATTTTCAATGGCTGTTTTATAGGTTTCTGGCGGTTCACCATGGGCTCGAATCAGTACTTTACAATTGCTCAATTCAGCCAATTGCTCCCGATCAATGACCACAAGCCCTTTTTCATTGAGCCGCTTTACCTCCATGTCATTATGGACAATATCACCAAGGCAAAACAGCTTTTCGCCGTTCTCCATTTCATCTTCCGCCATTTTAATAGCGAATTCGACTCCGAAACAATAGCCTGAATTTTTATCAATTGTCACTTCCATAACCTAATTGCTTTTAATTTTTGCCTGAGCGATTTGCACGATTTGTGCCACTTGCCCATCGAAAGTCAAATTACTGGTATCTACTTCCACAGCATCCGGCATTTTGACTAAGGGACTTTCTGCCCTTGAAGAATCTACTTGGTCTCTCCCTGCCAGATTGGATTGGATTTCTTCCAAATTCACTTCCTGACCTTTTTCAAGTAATTCCAGTTGCCGGCGCTTTGCTCTAGTTTCCAAGTTAGCGGTCATAAACACTTTTAGTTCTGCCTTAGGGAAAACTACTGAACCGATATCCCTTCCATCCATGACCACCCCTTTTCCTTTGCCTAAACGCTGCTGTTGCGCTACAAGTTCTTTACGAACTGCAGCAATGGTTGCCAACTCACTCACATGCTGCGAAACATGCATAGAACGAATCTCATCTTCTACATTTTTACCATTCAGATAGGTGTCTTGTGCACCCGTTTCCGGATTTAATTGAAATGAAATAAGCATGGTCGCTAATCCCTTTTCAACATCTGACTGATTGGTTGGAGATAGTTTATTGGTTAAAAAATGTAGCGTCGCGGCCCGGTACATGGCTCCAGAGTCGATATAGGTATAGCCCAGCGTTTTTGCAACTGCCTTGGCAGTCGAGCTTTTACCACAACCTGAAAATCCATCGATAGCAATGACGATTTTACCCATCCAAAAACTATGCGTTTCCGCTTTTTAATTCAGGCGCAAATATAGTAGTTTTAATCTAAACCGAGTCTTGAATCCTCGAAAGCTAATTTAGTATTTAAGCTTCATTTCGCTTTCAACAACCTTTTTCTTATGCAGCTTAAAGCGCAATTTGTAGACATCCCAAATAGAAATATCTTTCCCATTTTACTCTATTTGGAAGGAACCAAAATTGTAAAAATAATTCGAATCGAGTCTGAAGACGATCTCCCTTTCTTACTTCCTGGATTTATTGATGCGCACGTCCATGTAGAATCTTCAATGCTTGTACCTTCCGAATTTGCCCGTCTTGCTGTGGTCCATGGCACCGTGGCTACCATTTCAGATCCGCATGAGATTGCCAATGTATGCGGGATGGAGGGAGTAGATTACATGATAGAAAACGGAAAACAGGTTCCTTTCAAATTTTATTTCGGCGCCCCATCCTGTGTGCCGGCTACTCCTTTTGAAACGGCCGGTGGAGAAATCAATGCTTCTGATATAGAAAATCTAATGGCTCGACCTGAGATTCATTATTTGGCAGAAATGATGAACTGGCCTGGCACTGTCAATCAGGATCCTCTGGTAATGGAGAAAATTCGGATCGCCAAGAAATATGGCAAACCGATAGATGGGCATGCTCCGGGGTTGAAAGGGGAACTGGCAGAAAAATATGTGAAAGCCGGCCCAAGTACGGATCATGAGTGCTTTACTAAGGAGGAGGCTTTGGGTAAAATCAAACTCGGGATGAAAATCGCGATCCGAGAAGGCTCAGCTGCCAAAAACTTTGAGGCCTTGATCGATTTGATTGACGACTACGCAGACATGCTTATGTTTTGCTCAGATGATAAGCATCCCGATAATCTGGCACTTTCACATATCAATGCCTTGGTAGCTCGGGCGGTTACTAAGGGAAAAGATCTTTTCGATGTACTTCAAGTGGCTTGCCTGAATCCAATTGCCCATTATTCACTTCAAGTTGGTCAACTAAGAGTCGGAGATCCGGCAGATTTTATTTTGGTCAAAGACCTTGAAAATTTTGAAGTACTCACTACTTATATTGACGGGGAAAAGGTAGCCGAAAATGGCAAGACGCTAATTCCAAGGGTTGAGAATAAGCTGATCAATAATTTCAATACTTCTCTTAAAAAACCTACGGGTTTCCAAATTCCAGCCAAAAGCACCAAAGTTCGAGTCATCGAAGCATTAGATGGTCAGTTGATTACCCCTGAAACTTCTGGAGAGATTTTGATCAGGGATGGATTTGCCGAATCAAACCCGACAACAGATATTCTGAAAATAACAGTCGTAAATCGCTACAAAGATGCTCCACCAGCAATCGCTTTTATCAAAAACTTTGGCTTGAAATCTGGGGCAATCGCATCTTCTGTGGGGCACGACTCACATAATATCATTGCGGTAGGAATCGACGATGAATCGATCTGCAAAGCTGTAAACCTAATTATTGAAGCAAAAGGCGGTGTATCGGCAGTTTCTGGTGATCAAGAAGCACTGCTTCCACTTCCAGTCGGAGGAATAATGTCTGCTGAAGATGGCTATGAAGTAGCTGCTGCCTATACGCGTATCGATCAGATGGCGAAGGAAATGGGTTCGACTTTAAATTCCCCTTTTATGACTTTGAGCTTTATGGCCTTGCTTGTGATTCCTGATCTCAAACTGAGTGATAAAGGCTTGTTCAGCGGAGAGCGATTTGAGTTTGAGGAGGTATTTATTTCAGAAAATAAATAATTAGACCTCGATAGATTGCTCTTAAATATCAGAAGTGAAATGAAACTCGATCTCTGGGTAATTTTCCTGAACCATCTGAAGCCAAGCTTTTGACTCCGCCATAAAGACAAGCTTGCCATCCTTATCATAGGCGATGTGGCGATTTTTGGAGCGGACAAATTCGTCGAGTTGCTTTTTATCTTTGCTTGTAATCCAGCAAGCTTTGTAGAGGTTCATGGGCTGAAACTCTACCGTGGCATTGTATTCATTTTTCAATCGAAACTGGATCACTTCGAACTGGAGTTGACCTACGGTCCCGACTACTTTGCGCGAACCCATATCAAACGTAAAGAGCTGCGCCACGCCTTCCTCCATCAATTGCTTCAGCCCTTTTTCCAGCTGCTTGGTTTTCATAGCATCCTTATTCACCACTTCCCGGAAAATCTCAGGAGAGAAGCTTGGAATTCCTGTGAAAACCATGTTTTCGCCTTCCGTCAACGTATCGCCGATTTTGAGATTTCC
>JAHEBE010000117.1 GCA_024642365.1 Algoriphagus sp. | reverse complement strand
GGACGTCCTGCTTTGCTTCAGAATGGATACAACTTTAAGGCTTCTGGAAACCTTCTTTTAATCCTTGAGCCAGGCTGGCTGACAGGCGGAGCCAGAGGAACTTCACACGGTACTGGATTTACTTATGATACACATGTTCCAATCTTGTTTTATGGTTGGCATGTCAAATCAGGTTCAAGCACTCGCTATGCAACTATCACGGACATAGCTCCTACTTTATCGATGATGCTTGGCATCAGACTGCCAAATGGAGCCACTGGCCAGCCAATTCAAGAAATAACAAACTAAGGACCCGAATTCAAAAAAAAGCCTTGAATAGCGACTATTCAAGGCTTTTTTCATTTAAAACTTTTAGGAAAATTTACTCAGTCCAGCTCATTGGATAATTTTTATCTACGAACTCAAGTGCATCGGTAGTAATCTCAAGTGATTTAAATGTATCCAGCATTACTGCATATTCATGGGTCTCCTTTGCTCCGATCGATTTTTCTACAGTGCCTGGATGCGGACCATGCGGCAATCCTCCCATGTGAATCGTAAACGACCCGCGATCGATTCCTTTCCTACTCATAAATTCTCCTTCAGCATAATACAATACCTCATCTGAATCAATATTTGAATGATTATAAGGTGCTGGAATAGCAAGTGGATGATAATCAAAAAGTCGAGGAACAAACGAACAAATCACAAAACCCCATGCCTGGAAAGTTTGATGAACCGGAGGCGGTTGGTGAATTCTTCCCGTAATAGGTTCGAAATCAAATATGGAAAGAGCATAAGGATACAAATATCCATCCCAACCTACAATATCCAGCGGGCTGTGTCCATAAGTATAAGGATGAAGCATCCCTTGCTTTTTGATTTGCACAAGATAATCTCCTTTTTCCTTTTCAATTTTCAATTCATGTGGGGTGCGAATATCACGTTCGCAATAAGGAGAATGCTCCAATAATTGCCCTACTTCATTTCGGTAACGTTTTACTGTTTCGATCGGGCCTTTGGATTCAATCACCAATAGCCGCAATGGCCCTTCTTCTTCAAATTCAAACTTGTAAATTGTAGTTCTCGGGATGACGATGTAGTCTCCTTTTTTAACTTCTAAAACACCGAATTGGGAGTACATCACCCCTGTACCATCGTGAATATAAATCAACTCATCTCCATCTGCATTTTTGAAAAAATAATCCATCTTCCGCTTTCTTGGCGTACAGATTCCCATCATCACATCATGATTCATCATGAGTATCCTTCGGGCGGACAGGTAATCTTCTCCCGTGATTTCTACACCAGAAGTCTTTAAATGAGTTTGATTCAGTCCATGAGCTTTTGCGATTTGCCAGTCGAAAGGCTGTGGAGTTCCGATGGATTTGACTTCATTGGGATTATAGATATGGTACATAGTGGAATAAATACCAGAAAATCCTTTTGAGCTCACGAGCTCTTCTTTGTATAGACTGCCGTCAGGTTGGCGAAATTGTGTGTGTCGCTTGGGTGGAATAGCTCCTAACCGATGATAATATGCCATGTGGTATTGGGTTTATATTGGCTGCTAAATTACAAATAATGATTCAGGACTGAAATTCCTTTTCTTCAAAGTAGGCCTTTTCGGGAAAGGAGGTTCTCATTTAGTTTTTATAAATTCGCTTTCATGAATAAACTGAACCTATTTCTCCTGATTTTCCTATGTCCGTTCTTAGTAATTGCCCAGCAAATGACTCCTTCAAAGTTAATTTGGTCAGATGAATTCGAAAAAGATGGCCCTCCAAATCCCTCCAATTGGAGCTATGATCTCGGCGACCACGGTTGGGGTAATAATGAACTCCAATACTATACCTCGGATCAAAAAAACGCCCGCATTGAAAATGGCATACTCATCATAGAAGCAAAAGCGGATCCAACCAAGCCGAAAGGGTATACCTCGGCGAGATTGGTGACAAAAGGGAAAGGTGCTTGGACTTATGGTTATTTTGAAATCAAGGCAAAACTGCCTGAAGGAATCGGTACCTGGCCAGCGATTTGGATGCTTTCGGAGACCAATCCTTATGGAGGTTGGCCAAAAAGCGGCGAGATCGATATCATGGAACATGTAGGCTTTGATCCTGCTATTGTTCACGGTACGGTGCATACCGAGGCCTTCAATCATTCTATTGGAACGGACGTTGGCGATGTAAAATCCATTCCAGATTTTAACACAGAATTTCATACTTATGCCATTGATTGGCAGGCTGAAAAAATAGATTTTTACATCGATAATACCTTGTATTTCACCTTCGGAAATTCAGGAAAAAATTCGTCCGAGTGGCCATTTGATCATCCTTTTCATCTGATTCTAAATGTCGCAGTGGGTGGCAACTGGGGAGGTCAAAAGGGGGTAGATCCGAACATTTGGCCGCAGCGAATGGAAATTGATTATGTCAGGGTTTTTGATAAAAAACCTGTAAATGATGTTCGCTAGTGTTTTTTGAACTTGTTTAAAAGAAAAAATCCAGAGTTTTTGGATTATTTTTTGGTTTATCTTCCAAAGGTTCTTTATTAGAACAGAATATTCAGTTAGCAAAACAAACAGCGATGCAAGACTCTTTGAGTAAGCGAAAAAAAGTTAGGGCATTAATCATTATTAGTTTGCTCTTATTATTGATCTATGCGAAGAATCTAATTGAAAGATCTTCATTCAAACAAATCAGTAGGGCGTTTTCTGAAGTATACGACGATCGGCTCGTGGTGAAAGGATATATTTTTGATATTTCCGAGAAGCTTTTTATGATTCAAGAATTGATAGACCACTGTACGATTGACTTCGATTATGGCAATATTATCAAGGAGATATCTAAAAATGAAAATGAAATTTTAGCCATTATTGTAGAATTTGAAAAAACAAAACTTACCGATCAGGAAGCAGTTTTTTTAAATGATTTCAAAAAAATCATTGAAACAGATTTAAATATTAAGAGCTATGACTTGCTCTTCACGGACTCCTCTGGAGTAAATATTGACCAAGTCAAACGCTATGATGCTAAAATTACCCAGGCAAGAAAAGACCTGGAAAGCCTCTCTGACATTCAATTGGTAGAAGGCGAAAAGCTGATCGGCAAAGCAAAATCCTTGATTAATAAATCACAGATTTGGGCACAATTTGAAGTAGCATTATTGGTTTTAATCTTGGTTGTACTTTATCTGCTACTCTTTAAAAATTTCAGCTCAAAAGAAGCCACAGATCAATAGTTAGTACAATTCGTCAAACACCATAAAAAAAGCCTGCTCCTAAATGAAGCAGGCTTTTTTTTGTTTCTATTTTTTAAATCGCGTATGCTTTATCCCCTTCATTCAAAGGTATACATGGCTCAAATTTCCCTGGAACCTCCACGTAATTTAATGCCTGAGTAGCTCCGATCTCGGAAGTAAAATAACCCAACACGGTTAGATCCCGAAGCATATTGATCGCTTTTGCTTCTTCTCCCTTGCTGGTTTTGAATTGCTCATACATGCCGTTGAGGTAAGCGAGACGATCCTCAGCATTTGCCTCGACAAAGTCACTTCCTTTGGTTGTTTTAAAATCCTTTCTGATCATATTCAAGCCATCTACGAAAGTTTTTTGCTGCTCGGCATCGTAGGTTTCTTTCACCATCATTACCATAAATGCACCGATTCCAGTAGCCTTTGCTCCTGGGGTGTCTGTTTCAGGAATAATGGTGTCTCCGATTTCATCCAAAAAGGCAATATCCTCAGGACTAAAGTTTAGACCTTCTATTTGGTGCTCAGGAGCACATCCGGTCAAGATCGCGGTAGCTCCGACCATCGTCCCTCCCATCATTACCATGACGCTTTTCAACGCGTCTCTTCTATTCATAGTCATAGTCTTTGTCTTTAAGGATTATAGATTTTGCTTTTTCAATTCTTCTACTGCAAAAGCTGCAGCTCTAGCGGTCAAGGCCATATAGGTCAAAGACGGGTTTTGTGCAGCTGCTGAAGTCATACACGCTCCGTCAGTCACAAATACGTTTTTGGCGTCCCAAACTTGATTGTTTCCGTTCAAAATCGAGGTTTTCGGATCTCTTCCCATTCGAGCAGTACCCATCTCGTGAATACCCTGTCCGAAAGTATAACCCGCATCAAACGTTTTGACATTTTTGAAGCCAGCCACTTCAAGCATTTCAGCGGCATCAGCCATCATGTCTTTACGCATGTTGAGCTCATTTTCTTTTATCTCAGCATTCATTACCAATGACTCCATACCCCACTTATCCTTCACTGTGTCACTCAATTTAATGGTGTTTTCGTGATAAGGAAGGATTTCTCCAAATGCAGTAAATCCTACACTCCAAGGTCCTGGAGCGGTCAACGCTTCTTTCATTGGTGCTCCGAAATTCAACTCGGCCACATCTCTATTCCAGCCACTTCGGCTAGCTGCTCCTTGATAGCCAAATCCTCTTAGGTAATCACGCTTCTCTCCATTTAGGTTTCTAAATCTTGGAATGTAAAGTCCTGTAGGGCGTCGGCCAAAATAGTACTTGTCCTCATAGCCATCCATTTGACCATTAGCGCCAAGTCTGAAGTGGTGATCCATTACATTATGTCCCAATTCCCCTGAGGAACTGCCAAGTCCCCCCGGCCAGATATCAGTAGCAGAACGCATCAAAATGGCGGTGGAGTTAAAAGCAGAAGCACATAGGAAAATGATTTTTGCATCATACTCCACTGTTTGGTTTGTCTCCGCATCAAGAACTTCAACACCAGTAGCCTTCTGGGTGTCCTTATCATAGATTAATTTTCTTACAATGGACCAAGGTCTCAAGGTCAAATTTCCTGTAGCAACTGCTGCTGGCAAGGTAGATGCCTGAGTACTGAAATACCCACCAAAAGGGCATCCAAGTGAACATTTATTTCGATACTGACATCCTGGTCTGCCAGGAAGTGGCTGTGTGATGTTTGCAGGTCGTCCAATTGTCCAAGTACGAGCTCCTTTATAGTGCTCCTTGATCCGCTCTGCAGCATCTTTTTCCACACAATTCATTGGCATAGGAGGCATAAATTCTCCATCTGGAAGGATTGCTAGGTTATCTTTTGAACCTGAAACCCCTGCAAATTTTTCCACATAGCTATACCAAGGCGCTAAGTCCTTATATCGAATTGGCCAATCCACAGCAATACCTTCTTTCGCGTTTGCTTCAAAGTCAACATCTGCCCATCGGTAAGATTGACGGCCCCAAAGAAGGGATCTTCCACCAACTTGGTAGCCTCTAAACCATGTAAATGGCTTTTCCTCTACATAAGGAGAGTCACTTTCATGTGCCCACCAATCCAAATTCAATTCGTTGAGCACATAATCTCTTCGAAGATTCGGGTGATTTTCTAATTGTTCTTGTGTTCTTCGGCCACGATGAGGTACTTCCCAGGGTGGAGTCGTTGCCGTTTTATAATCTTTGACGTGCTCCACATTTGGACCACGCTCTAGAAGCAATACTTTCAGCCCCTTCTCTGTCAGTTCTTTTGCAGCCCAACCGCCACTTATCCCTGACCCAACAACTATTGCATCATATGATTGATTTGCCATAAATTGGTTATTTGTTAAGTAATAAATTAAACATCACAGACTGCTACGGCCTGTGCTAATGATCCCATTTTATCTGCGGACTTTGGAATAAATTCATGCGAAACATATCCCTTATATCCTGACTCTACGATCGCTTTCATGATCGGAGTGTAGTTAATTTCTTGATTTTCGTCCAGTTCATTTCTTCCTGGGTTTCCTGCTGTATGGTAATGACCAAAATATTGGTGATTTGTTCGGATACTGCGAATGATATCCCCCTCGTCAATTTGCATGTGATAGATATCAAATAGCAATTTGAAATTGTCGCTGCTGATTCTTTTGCATAACTCTACACCCCAAGCGGACTTATCACACAAATAATCTTTATGATCGACGCGACTGTTCAAAAGCTCCATTTGGACAATCACCCCATGCTTTTCAGCAATTGGAATGATCCGCTCTAAACCTGCCTGGCAATTTTTAAGACCAGTTTCGTCATCCATTCCTCTTCGATTGCCAGAAAAGCAAATCAAATTTTTATATCCAGCCTTCGCTACCAAAGGAATGACCTCGGCATAATTTTTTTCAAGCTGATCATGAAACTTTGTCTCTCCAAACCCATCTACTAAGCTGATCTCTGCGCCATTGCACATCGAGGAATAAATTCCATGCTTCTGAAGAATCCCCCAATTGTTAGGGCCAATCAAATCAATGCCTTTGATCCCAATTTTTTTGATTTCAATGCATAGCTCCTCAAGCGTATAATCTCTAAAACACCAAGCACAGACCCCATGGTTGATGTTTCCTTTAAGGGATTCTGATTTTTCTTCCTTAAAATCAAATGATGAAAGGGCGCCGAAAGCTGCTCCTCCAAGGAGAACTTTCTTCAGGGAATCTCTCCTGCTGGTATCAATACGTTTGGTCATGAGGGTTTATTGAGGTGAGTTTATTTTTTCTTTTTTGAAAAGAGCGATGAAAAATAATAAAACCAAGACAGAAATACCAGAAGGAATTAACCAAATTGATTTCCAGTCATGAATTCCTGCCGCATCCAAGTAGTGATTGGAAATCAATCCTGCGGCCCAAAACCCAATTAGCATCCCAATCCCATAAGTCGCCAAGGTGATCAAGCCTTGAGCGGAAGATTTAAATTTTGCACCAGCATGCGAATCCGTATAAATCTGACCACTTACAAAGAAAAAATCATAACAAACTCCATGAAGCAAAATCCCAATCAATAGCATCCAGACTCCTTCATCGGCATTTCCAAAAGCAAAGAATAAATACCTAAAAGCCCAAGCTAACATGGCTACAATTAATGTTTTTTTAATTCCGAACCTTTTAAAAAAAATAGGCAATGCGAGCATAAATAGCACCTCAGACACCTGACCCAGGGCAATCTTTCCAGTCGAATTTTCAAGTCCGATTTGAGTTAGAAAAGGGCTGACATTCTGATAGTAAAATGCCAGGGGGATACAAATCAAAATGGAGGAAATGAAGAATACGGCAAAATTTCGATGTTTCAGTAATGCTAAAGCATCAAGACCTAAAGCCTCAGATAGTATAAACTTGTCTCCTGATTTCGCCTGCGGCGGAGTATGTGGAAGCGTAAAGCTGAATAGGCCTAACACCAAGGAAACGACTGCTGCCATCAACCAAGTATTTCGAAGCATTCCTGCCTGCAATCCCTCTTGACTATCCCACGCAAAGAAACTTATCAGTAGCCCTGCAGCGATCCATCCGATCGTGCCCCACACTCGGATTACAGAAAACTCCTTTGCAGGATCTTTCATTTGATTAAAAGAAATCGAATTGACCAATGCCAGTGTTGGCATAAACAGAATCATGTAGCCTAATAAAATCGGAAAGAAGCTGTCAAAATCTGTCGAGCTATACATTAAGTACATTAATCCCGCACCGATTAAATGGATTACTCCTAAAATCCGCTGCGCATGAAAATAGCGATCCGCGATCAATCCAACGATAAATGGGGCGATGATCGCACCAAAAGATTGTGTAGAAAATGCCAAGGAAATATCCTGATCTTTAGCTAGAAGATTAGCTCCAAGGAATGTTCCCATCGTGACATACCAGGATCCCCAAACGAAAAACTCTAGAAACATCATGAAAGAAAGTCGAGACTTGATTGCTAGATTCATAGAAAATAGTTAGCGATAATTTGGATGTAAAGTACTCTCAAAGTTTAGAATTTGGGCTTTTTCCTGTATTTTAAGCAGTTCATTTGACTTTCCGAAGAAAGCGATGATTTAATTTCAAAAATGCCATTCATAACGCAATAAAGCTATTAAACAATTATTGACTCGTTTCAATATATTTTAGAAGGAGTTTCCCATTAAAATCAATTATTTCAAGATCTCAAACCTGAAAAATTTTCTTTAAACTTATGTCAACACCCAAAAAACTGAAGATAGGATTAATCGGCGGAGGCCCCGGATCATTTATCGGAGCTATTCACCTCAATGGTGCTTTGATGGACGGAATGTTTGAGCTCACTGCAGGTGCATTTAGCTCTAATCCTGAGAAGTCAAAACAAAGAGGTGAGGAATTAATGCTAGATCCTTCCCGGGTTTATGGAAGCTATGATGAAATGTTCGCCAAAGAACTTGCACTTCCAGCCTCAGAGCGAATTGACGTTGTCGCAATCGTAACTCCCAATAATGTCCACTTTGACCCCACTGTTAAAGCTTTGAAAAATGGGTTTCATGTAGCGTTGGACAAACCCTTGACATTAAATTACCAGGAAGCGAAAGAACTCTATAAAATCGTAAATGCCTCAAGTCAACGATTTCTGTTGACACATACTTATTCCGGCTACCCGATGATTAAGCAAGCCAAGCAAATGATTGCTGAAGGAAAAATCGGAAAAGTCAGAAAAATCTACGTGGAATACCCACAGGGTTGGCTTTATAAACTTTTAGAAACAGAAGACAATAAGCAGGCCCAATGGCGAACAGATCCGAAACGAAATGGTCTTGCAGGATGTATGGGTGACATTGGAACTCATGCCTTTCATATGGCTGAATATGTGACCGGAGAAAAAGTATCACATATCTGCGCCGACTTGTATATCAAAATAGACGGTAGACCAATTGACGACGATGGTGTGGTTTTGATGCGCTTTGAAAATGGAGCCTCAGGAGTGCTAATGGCATCTCAAACTGATACTGGAGCAGAAAACAATCTCAAAGTTAGAATCTATGGAGAAAAAGGAGGATTAGAGTGGCAACAAGAAGACAATAACACCTTGTTGGTACGCTGGCCAGATGGTCCTGATCAGGTTTTCCGAGCAGGAACTGGTTATTTAGGCTCTTTGGCTCAAGAAAACACCAGAACTCCAGCGGGCCACCCAGAAGGCTACGTTGAAGCTTTCGCGAATCTTTACCGAAATTTTGCCAGATG
>JAHEBE010000433.1 GCA_024642365.1 Algoriphagus sp. | reverse complement strand
TTAGACGGAAACGATAAAAACCCTACTCGAAAATCACTACGCCTATTTAATAAAACCGGTGAAGCTTATGGGCATTTATTAGATGCGAGTTACTACGTAGATTTTGAACAGGGAATAGAGTTTTTTGTATCTGCTGTAATCTATGTCAATGCTGACGAAACACTCAATGATGATGCGTACGAATACGATTCGATCGGATTTCCCTTTTTTGCTGAGTTAGGCAAGTATTTAGTAGAGATTGAAATGAAACGGAAAAAAGTGATTTCACCAGATCTAAAAGAATTTGAGTTTAGTTATTAAATTCAAAAATGAAACTTTTTAAAATCTATCTCAAAAAGGAATGGTGGTTTGGCTTAGCCTATGCGATTACTTCGGTATTTTTTAGTAAGGGTTATGTTTATCCTGAACTTCGGTTTGAATTCGATTTTATTTTTGAACTCAGCACTTATGTTTCTATAACCATTGCCTATTCCGTTTGGATGTTGATTTGGTTCTTTGTGTTCTGGAAGCCAAACTATCTACATCAACAATCAAAAGATAAATCTGAGGAAGAAAATTAGCCCTCGAAAAATTTTCCGAGGGCTACTTATCCTACACCCACTTCACCATTTCAACCATCGCATGTGGATAAGTTTTTCCTAATTCTATTCCAAACTCTTTCAATTTAGCTGTGGATAAGTCCTCCGGTTGATGGATGTTAAAGCCATTAATCGAGGCTAGCTCCGGAATCCAAGCTCTTACAAAATCTCCCTCTTTATCGTAATTTTTTCCTTGCCGGATTATGTTGAAATACCGATTCTCCCTTGGATCATTACCTACGCCTGCCACATACATCCAATTGCCCCAATTGGAACATACATCGTAATCGATCAGTTGGCTTTCGAAATAGCTAGCTCCCCAGGTCCAATCTATATTCAAATCATTTACTAGAAAACTGGCCACATTTTGCCTACCTCTATTCGACATAAACCCTGTGGTATTCAATTCACGCATATTGGCATCTACAAAAGGGACTCCCGTCTTCCCCTCACACCAGCGCTGAAAATCAGCACTATCCCTTCGCCAGGAGTCCATTTGTTTCTTAATTCCATCGATTTGGAAAACAGCGTTTCCATGTTTTTTGCATATAAATCGAAAATAATCCCGCCAGATCAGTTCGAATATCAACCAATACGTACTCTCATTCTTTATTCGCTCTCTCTCGTAGCGCTTCACTTCTTCGAAGATTGTTCTTGGAGAAATACAGCCCAAAGTAAGCCAAGGAGAAAATTTAGAACTGTAATCAAATCCAAGCAATCCATTTCTGGTTTCCTTGTAATTTTTTAGGAGATTCTTTTCCCAAAAATAGGACTGAATTCGCCTGAGACCTGCGTCTTCACCACCAACCAACTCTACATAAGCAGACGCCGGTTCAGGCTCCTTCAATCCAAAGTGAGAATATTCCGGGAAGTCGCCATTACTGAAAATGGTATCCGTTCCGGGATATTTTATAGTAAGCGGCGCTGGAAACGTTCGCCGGACTTCAACAATTTTCTCCAAGCTTTTTCTAAACTGTGTAAAAACTTCTGGAGTTTGGGCCACAGGAAAGGGCAAATCATCGCTATGAAAAAGCGTACTCTGCCAAAAGCTTTCGGTTTGAATTCCCTTTGCCCAAGCTGACTTTTCCAAGGCTATTTCTACGCCGACTTCCTCCGATGTTACTTCTTGACTAAAGAAGATCTTCTCTACCGAATACTTTTCCCCTATTTCAATCAACTTTTCTTCTGGCAATCCTTGGGCAATTATCAAATCGGCACCGAGTTCTTGAAGTCGAATTCGTAACTGCCGAAGGGACTCCACTAAGAATTGAAATCGAAATGCGCCTGTTTTGGGAAACCCTAAAGCTGTCTTCTCAAACATCCTCGGGTCAAAACAATAGATCGGCAAAATTTCTTCCGCCGACTGTATTGCTTTTACCAAGGTCTCATTATCAGTGACTCTGAGATCGTTTCGAAACCATACGATTGCCCGTTTACATTTCATAGTGCCCCAACAGCTTGTTTAATTCAAGTGTTTTGAGGAATCATGAAAAAAATATTATTTAAAAATTCCTACTTTGAATTTTCAATCCTCAGTTCATGAAACACCCTCTTTTACTATTTCTAGGTTCAATCCTTATTTTTTCTTGCGCCAGCCCAAGCTCACCAAATCAAGAACTTTGGGAGAGCCTTGCTGATTTGCCACAACTCCAAGGCAAAGAAGCCTACTTGAAAAGCCCTTATACAACGGCAGGAGATCGGCTCTACCTCATCGGAAATCAAGACGGCACATTCCCTGATTTGGGATGGCATGTAGAAGGAGAGATGGGGGGAATTTGGATGCATCCTATTAAACTTATGGACGGATTCACCGTCGCCGTGAGCAGTGAAGGAACAAGCATTTGTCTCGAAAAGGGCAACTCATTTA
>JAHEBE010000432.1 GCA_024642365.1 Algoriphagus sp. | reverse complement strand
CGGTTTTGTTGAAGTAGCGTTTGTCGGATTTTTCTAAAAAATGAGATCATATCACAAATGGTAAAAATTCATAATTAAGGGGTTTATCTTTTCAGTCAACAGGAGCTTGGCATTTCTCTTCTAAAACAGGTTTGATAGCTTCTATTCTTGTTAGCATGAGCTGGTAATGCAGGTTATTTCTATAGTTCAAGGCAATCAGCAAAGAAGCCATGTGCTTGAGCTGTTTTTCTTGAGAAAGCGTCAAGGGGCTCCGGTCGAGAAATTCTTTTTTCACGATCGTGGTATCAATCCCCAAATTCAAAAATGAATTGTCTATCATCCCGATTTCGTAAAAATCCTCAATTTCAAATAACTCATTTAAAGCAATTAGGCCATTATTGGACACATTGGTTGCCAATCCTTGCACATCTTGGAAATAAGTGCCCAACTGATCCAAGACACGTTGGTCAGTGAAGGTATTCAGGTTTCCGCTCGATTTGAGATCGTCGTAGCCTGCCGAGATGGGATTGAATACATAGCTGATTCTTGCCGTCGCTTCCAGTACTAACTGCACAGCTTTTTCCTTTTCGGGTTGATCTCCAGCCATTACTGCCAAGAGCTCATTGCTTTTTCTTAACCTCAGTTGAGATCCTTCTAAAAGTTGATGAAGGCTAGCTTCATCCTGATTGATATCCGCCAAAAATCTGCAATAATAATCCTGAACCAGTGATCGGTTTTTTACATTCTCGCTCCAGCTATTCAAAGCAAAAGCCCCTAAAATACCAATGGTGATCACCAGAATTTCCAGAATATACTCTGGCCATTTTTGGTTGAGGATGAGGAGGATGCGTTTCATTTAGTTTAAGATAGGGAAGAATATCCTCATTTTTCCAATTCGTTTAGGATCGCTTCTTTGAGTTTTTGGTTTTGGCTCAGGACGGTTTCAATATTGAATTCAGTGGTTCTGACCTTTATGGATGCTTCCAAAAGTAATTGTTGAAATTCTGGTGTTTTGGAAAGGAGGATTAAACCTGATTTATCGACAAACCCTAAGGATATTTGCTCCTTACTCAAGGCTTCATTTTCTTCAAACCAACCAGAAAGTTGATGGAGCTTTTTGTCAGCCAAATAGGGCCTGACCCTGTTTTCAACCAACTCAGAATATTGAAAATAAGCATCATCCAGGTCTATGAGGTTTCTAGAATAGGTGAGAATTTCTTTTCTGATTTTTTCGTTGGATATTTTGCTGGCAATAAATGGGTCATTCTGTATTGCGATGGGATTATAATAAATCATGAACCTGATCAGATTGGGACTTTCTACCTCCTGGTCCATTCCCTTGACTCCGATCTCATAGAGTACTTTATGGAGGTGATTGATTGAGGCCAATTGAGTAAGACTTTCACTGAAAGAGGTGGAGTCAGCTCTTAGATCTTGAACCAGATTTTTTAAAACGCCCCTCTCTGCTTGTTTAGCCTTATAATTCTCATTTGTATTATTGATCTGCAGTGCGATCAAAATTCCAATCACGACCAGAAAAATTTCTCCAATCGCATAGACCAGATACCGAGTGACCCGATTTTGGGTGAGAAGGGATTGGCGGATTTTTCTAAAAAATGAAATCATATCAGTATGCTGTAGCGCTTAAAATCTCCTCGATGATCCCAATGGTTTCCTCATATTGTTGGAGAAGCAAAATACTGGTTACGTATTTATCATCCACCATATTTTCGAAGCCTATATCGTTGAATAATTCAGAATTACTGAAGTCAAACTTTGACTTCGAATAGTTTTTCCCCTTTTGTATCAGGTATGGGGAATCGGCATTTCTCAGGGAGCCTTTTTGCTTCACAAAGCTTAGCAAGTCATTACTGCTTCTCAGGTCATCTGCCGTAAATTCATTGACATCTTCGTAATGGCGTTCCCATCCGAAGAGTAAGGATTGCAGTTTTGGGTTGGAGAGTTTTGAGATTTGACCAGAATTCTTGAGGTCATTCAGCACATAGGAACTGGGGTTCCAAGTCATGTTAATAAATGAAGTACTAATCAAGCTGTCCAAAACATCGTCAGTTTGAAGATTTTTAGATCCAATAAGGCTCAGGAGAAGCTCTTGAGCTCCGATCATTCCCTGGATACGAGCTATATCAATTTTTAGAGAGCTCAGGTTTTCCTCAAATTCATTGTGCAGGGATAGCACTATTTGTTTTTCTCTGGTCTTTTCACGCTGGGTTTCATTCCAATTATTGACTTGCAGCGCTATAAGAATCCCAACTACCACCAATATAATTTCTCCAATGGCATAAACTAAGTACCGAGTGACCTGATTTTGGGAGAGGAGTCTTTGACGGATTTTTCTGAAAAAACTAATCATGGATTACCAATTTGATTTCTTCCTGCAGGGACTTTATTTGGGCTGATCGAAGTTCCAGCTCATTGGTCATATTGAAAGACCTGCCGAGATCACCT
>JAHEBE010000116.1 GCA_024642365.1 Algoriphagus sp. | reverse complement strand
GTTATTCGTCCACTAGGCTATGATTGGAAAATTGGCATTGCATTGATCGCTTCATTTGCAGCAAGAGAAGTCTTTGTTTCGACGATTGCTACTATATACAGTATTGGTGAAGATCCTGAAGATGATTTGACTATCCGTCAAAAACTCAATCAGCAAATCCGACCTGATGGAGAGAAAGTATATAACATGGCAACAGCATTTTCATTGATGGTATTTTATGCTTTTGCGATGCAATGCATGAGTACAGTTGCGGTGGTTTATCGGGAAACAAAGGGTTGGAAATGGCCGTTTATTCAAACAGCATACATGACTGCATTGGCATATTTATCCGCCCTCTTAGTCTATCAGATTTTGTCTTAAAATGATTCAAGAAATTGTCATCGGTGTTTTAGTGATCATTGCCTTGGGATTCTTGGTTAGAAAATTCTTTTTCAAACCAAAAACTGACCCGGGTTGTGATAAATGTGCTAAACCTTAATCTCAATTATTCTTCGAGTTAATTTTTTAATACTTTTAGGCTCATGGGCAAAGTAGCCAAGCAGAGTATTCAAACGACAATTTTTTCCTATCTGGGAGTAGTCATTGGCTATTTCAATGTCCTTTGGCTTTATCCCTATGCAATGGACGCTTCACAATTAGGAACGTTCAGAACCATTCAGGATTTAGGCTTACTCTTTGTCCCCTTCGCTCAGTTAGGTGTAGGACATGGGATCACCCGTTTTTTTCCAAAGCTAGAGGAGAACAAATCTTCCTTTCTTAGCTATAGTTTATTCATTGCTATCGGAGGTTTTTTACTAGTCAGTATTCTTTTTATTGGCCTAAAAGATCAAATTATTTCACTTTTCGCGGCCAATTCACCTGAAGTAATTGATTTCATGGGGGTTGTTTTGTTGATCACCCTCTTTGCGCTGCTGAGTAGCATATTGGATGCTTATGGAAGATCCTATCTCAAAATTGCTATTCCCACTTTTTTCCGAGAAGTATTTTTACGCCTATTGACGGCCTGCTTGGTCGGAGCCTACTTATTAAAGTGGATTGATTTTCCCCAAGTTATGCATGGCTTGATCCTAGTCTATGGGCTTACCCTTGCTGGAGTGGTGACTTATTTGATTTGGCTGAAAGTACTCACCTTCAAATTTGAATGGAGAAGTTTTCCAAAAGGCTTCCGAACCTCATTTATTCAATTCAGCTTGGTCACGTTTTTAGCGACTGCCGCTTCTACTTTAATCATGAAGATTGATAGTATCATGGTCAGTTCGATGATCAACCTCGAGGCAAACGCGATTTACATGATCGCATTTAGTATGGCTCTTGTTATTGAGCTGCCTCGGAGGGCGATTTCTCAAGTGGTAATGCCGGTAGTTTCTGAACACTTTTCAGCCAATAAACTGGAGGAAATCAATGTCCTTTACAAGCAGGTTTCAAATCGCCAACTTTACATTTGTATTTTACTGTTTTTAGGTATTTGGTCAAATATCGACGCCTTATATCGGCTTATTCCCAATGGAGAAATCTATTTGGCGGGGAAATCAGTAGTTTTTTTGATTGGTTTAGGAAAGCTTTTTGATGTCGCTTTTTCAATAAATAGTGAGATCCTGGTGTTTTCAAAGTATTATCGATTTAACCTATGGATGACTATCGCCATGAGCGTCCTGATTATTGCACTGAACTATTTCCTGATTCCGATTTATGGGATTGAAGGAGCCGCTGGTGCATCTGCCATTGTCATGCTTCTTTTCAATCTTGCAAAGTACTTATTCCTTAAAAAGCGCTTAGGCCTTGAGCCATTTTCCAAAGAAACTTTAAAAATCTTGGGAGTTGGGATTTTCACCTTTCCAATTGTAGGGCAAACAACCATAACTGCATCCCCAATAATTCAAATTTTATTTACATCATTCTTTGTCCTTGCAGGGTTTATAATGTTCTCGTTGATTTTTAGAGCAGGACGAGAAGAATGGCTTTGGATAAAGAGTCAATTAAAAAAGTCCGGATCTTAGAGTGTTACAAACCTCCTTATAGACAAGATTTGAGCTGCCTTAAGACCGCAAACTTCCACTGTTATCCTGCTTTTTGAGCGAGGCCTTGATTGCTCAAGGTGAGGCCTGTTTTTGGAAAGGGCTAGACTCGGTAATTTTGATAATTGTGAAGTTTGAACATGTCGGCGATCCGGACAGAACAAATATACGATTTATTAGAAATCAGGTTGGTTTTTATCGGATGGATTCCGAATATGTAAGTAAATAACAAGTGAAAACGAGGTCGGTTTTATCAAAATCAGAATTTAATTTCACTAGAATTAATTTAGCATTCATTTTCAGCCAAATACTTTATAGCCAAACAATGAATTCGAAATTTTATTTCTAATCTTGATAAAAAGTATCCTAGAATAAGACTTACATTTGCACCAGTAAAACTCTTTGCGAAATATGTATTTGATAAAGAAAATGATTGTTTGTCTAGACCAGACTTCCCTAGATCAAACCCTGATTCAATATGCAGCTTTCATAGCCCAAGTAAATCAGACCAAAAAAATTTACTTTGTAAATGTCATTCGGAACTTAACTGTTCCTAAGGAAGTGCTTGAAGAGTTTCCAAACTTGGTGGACAACATGGTTTCCGAGCGCCAGCAACAAATGGAATCTGTGGTGAATGAAAATTTCCCAAAAATGAAGGGAGTTTCACTCAACTATATTGTGAAAGAAGGTTCTCTTTCTAAAAAAATCTTGAAGCTTTCGGAGGAAAAATCGGCAGATATGATTCTGATCGGCAGAAAAGTAACTCTTCCGGGAACAGGAATCGCCTCATTAAGATTAGCCCGAAGAGCAAGTTGTTCGCTTTTGATTGTTCCAGAAGGAAGCGTTCCAAAATTAAAAAAACTACTCGTTCCAAGTGATTTTTCTGATTATTCTAAAGATGCACTAGAAGAGGCAATTATGATTGCTAATAAACATGGTAATGTGGAAATCATTTGCCAAAATGTATTCGCAGTGCCTTCAGGTTATCATTTCACCGGAAAAACTTACGAAGAGTTTACAGCAATTATGCAGATGCAAGCTGAAATCTCATACAAAAAATTTATTCGTAAAATTGATACAAAGGGAGTCAAAATTACTCCTATTTACACTCAGGATGATGATGACGATCCTGTTCAGGAGTTTGTATCCAAAGCCTTGGAAACGAAGTCTGACGGGATAATCATCGGAGCCAAAGGTCGAACTGCTGCAACAGCCCTATTTATTGGAAGTATGGCGGAACGATTGATTCAGTCAAATGATAGCTTGCCATTATTGGTCACTAGACCAAAAGGAAAAAATGCCGGAATCCTGGACTACATTTTAGAGATTTAAGTTTTTACTTTCAGTTAAAGCTATTTAGCTACATTTTTTGCTTTTTTGAAACTTAGCACTAAACCCTCATCAAGAAGTTTAGTCTAAAGGGCGAATGAAAGAAATCGATGAACAGGAAATCCTACACCTTATCCAAAATTCCAGTACGAGGGAATCCGGATATCGTAAGTTGATTCTGGTTTATCAAAAGCGAGTCTATCATGTGATTAGAAGGATGGTTTTGATTCATGAGGATGCTGATGATTTGACTCAAAACACTTTCATTAAAGCCTATCGGCACATTGATAAGTTTCAAGGTCATTCTAGTTTATATACTTGGCTTTATCGGATTGCAAGCAATGAAGCCTTAAGTTTTCTAGAGAAAAAGAAGAAACGCTTTTTCTTTTCGGTCGACGATCATCAATCAAAGATGGAATCATTCATTGACCATTCTCCAGATCTAACAGGAGATGAAATTCAAAAAATCTTACAAAAAGCAGTCTTAAAACTCCCAGATAAGCAACGCTTAGTATTTCAATTAAAATACCAAGAAGAACTGAGTTACGAAGAAATGAGTGAAGTGACCGGCACTAGCGTGGGAGCTTTAAAAGCAAGCTATCATCATGCGGTAAAAAAAATTGAAGAATCTATCAAATCAGAGTAAACCATTTCAGCTTATTCTAGTCTAACATTCAGATGAATAAATTACCAAAATTCAAAGATTTCAATCCTCCAACGGAATATTTCGATCAGTTGCCTGATCAAATCATGGAAGGAATCAATCCCAAAAAGAATCTTACTTGGCTTCGCTATGCGGCTTCGATCGCGGTTCTCTTAGTGGCAGGTATTTGGTTGGTCTATCAACCCGCAGAGGAAATGCCAATACTAACACTAGAGCAGGAAGTAAACTTATACATCGATAGCCAATATTGGACAGCAGAAGATGTCCTCAGTATGGCAGATAATCCTGAAGAAATATTGGATCAAATAATTAATGAAGAATATCCCGAAGGCATGGAGCTCTGGGAAGAAGATGATCAAACCTGGTTTTAATGATGAAAAAATATATCCTGACCCTCGCAATTTTCTTTTTTGTAATCGGAATTGGCTTCGCCCAACGGCAAAGCTACGATCCGGAAAAATTGCAAGCTGCACGAATTGCATTTATCACATCTCGATTGGATTTGAAACCCGAACAAGCGGAAAAATTTTGGCCAATTTATAATCAATTCAATGATTCAAGAGAGGCTAATTTAAAAACAATGAGCAAACTAAGTGATTTGCGAAATGGAGAAATCTCTGAAGCAGAAGCTAAAAAAAGAATTGATCAACGGTTTGAAATTCAGCGAAAAATGATCGCGGAGGAGGAAAAGTATCTAAGCGAAATGAGCAAAGTGATTTCTTATAATCAAATTCTAAAACTGAATGGAATAGCGAGAGATTTCACTAGGACAGTATATCAAAGGCAAAGAGGAACTAATTAAAAAAAGGCAAGTCTTACGACTTGCCTTTTTTTAATTTATTTTTTCAGTAAGTCTCGAATTTCCTCCAAGAGCACTTCAGATTTGGGAGGTGCAGGAGGTGCAGCTGGAGCCGCTTCTTCTTTTTTCTTCATGTTGTTTATTCCCTTGATTGCAAGGAAAATCACAAAAGCAACAATAACGAAGTCCACTACATTCTGGATGAACATACCATAGTTTAAGGTAACAGCTGCGATTGCTTCTCCCGCATCATTTACACCTTCAGGCTTTAGCACATAATTTAATTTCTTAAAGTCCATCCCACCAATCAGGATTCCAATAGGCGGCATTACGATATCATTTACAAACGATGCTACGATTTTGCCAAAGGCGCCACCGATAATCACACCAACCGCTAGGTCGATGACATTGCCTTTTACGGCAAACTCTTTAAACTCTTTAAGCATTCCCATACAATTGAAGTTTTGGTGAAGGGTTAATTAAGGATGTTGATTGTATTAACAATATTTAAAATATATCCTTCCAATACAAACAACCATAGAATCTTTTGGATTTTATTGGGAACATATCAAAATCAACCCAGGTTATTGCCTTTAATTTTCCTTCCCAAAAAAAGAATTTGATTAACATTACAGCCGAAATCCAAATTTGAAAATGAAAGCACCCGTTGCAAAAAAAATAGCAAAAAGTCTCCAAATCCATAATCACGAGCGAATTGACCAGTATTACTGGATGAATGATCGGGAGAATCCAGAAGTCATCGAATACCTAAACCTTGAAAATCAATACTTAGAAGAAACGCTTTCCGATACCAAGGATTTTCAAAAGGCATTATTTGAGGAAATGAAAGGTAGAATCAAAGAAGATGATCAAAGCGTCCCATATTTCAAATCAGGATATTTCTGGTATTCTCGCTACGAAACGGGAAATGAATACCCCTTATACTGCCGGAAGAAAGAAAGTCTAGATGCTAAAGAGGAAGTATTCTTAAATGTAAATCAACTTGCTGAGGGTAAAAATTATTATCAAGTAGGTGGAACAGCCACTTCCACCAATCAGAAAATATTGGCTTTTGCGTCAGATGATGTAGGAAGAAGAATTTATACCATCCAATTTAAAGATTTAGATTCTGGGGAATTGCTTCCAGACCAGATCCCTAACATTACTGGCAATTTTGCTTGGGCGGCAGATAATCAGACGGTGTTTTACTCCAAGCAAGACCCCGAAACATTACGATCCTTTCAGATATACCAACACATTTTAGGAACCGATTCTAAAGAAGACAGGCTGATCTTTGAGGAAAAAGACGAAGAATTCAGCTGTATTATTCATAAAACGAAATCTGAGAAATACCTCTTGATTCATTCTGAAAGCACAATTTCTTCTGAAATCTGGTTTTTGGAAGCGAATGACCCTAATGGCAAATTTCAACTAATCCAAAAAAGAATCCCTCATCTAGAATATGCAGCTGATCATTCTGAAGGATATTTTTGGATAAGAACTAACAATAATGCCCAAAATTTCAAGCTGGTTAAAGCACCAGTTGAAAACCCTGGAATAGAATATTGGGAAGATGTAATCCCCCATCGACCAACTAGTCTTCTGGAAGACTTTGATCTTTTTGCAGATTTTTTGGTAGTCCAGGAGCGAACAAATGGTCTCGTACAGATTCAAATCAAACCATGGGATAACACCGAGTCACACTATTTAGAATTTGATGAGGATACTTATACCGCATGGATTGGGACAAATCCAGAGTTCAATACTTCTATTCTTCGATTTGGCTATAATTCTTTAATTCTGCCAGCGAGCACTTTTGATTATCACATGATCAATCGAAGTAAAACATTGCTCAAACAACAAGAAATAGTTGGCGGGTATGATGATTCTTCCTACCAATCTGCTCGAATATGGGCAAAGGCAAAAGATGGGATAATGGTCCCAATCTCCTTGGTTTATAAAATTGACTCCTTCAAGCCAGATGGCTCAAACCCCTTGTTATTATACTCTTATGGATCATATGGCTATAGTTCGGAAGCATATTTTTCCAGCACTCGTTTAAGTTTGTTGGACCGAGGTTTTGTTTTTGCCATTGCTCATATTCGAGGTGGTGAAGATTTGGGAAGACATTGGTATGAGGACGGGAAAATGCTCCAAAAGAAAAACACATTCAGTGACTTTATTGCCTGTGCTGAGCATTTGATCGAAGAAAAATATACTTCTCCTGCTCATTTATTTGCTATGGGGGGAAGTGCCGGAGGACTTTTGATGGGCGCAGTCATGAATATGAAGCCAGAGCTATTCAAAGGAATGATCGCCGCTGTTCCATTTGTGGATGTGGTTACGACTATGCTTGATGAAAGCATTCCATTGACGACTGGTGAATTTCAGGAATGGGGAAATCCAAAAAATCAAGAGTATTACGACTACATGCTCTCCTACTCGCCCTATGACAATGTTATTGAGCGTGACTATCCAAATCTTTTGGTCACTTCAGGTTTACATGATAGTCAAGTGCAATATTGGGAGCCCACCAAATGGGTTGCAAAACTCCGAGCTTTGAAAACTGACCAAAACCTCTTGTTGCTACACACAAATATGGAAGCAGGACATGGAGGAGCTTCTGGCAGATTCAATGCATTGAAGGAATTGGCTTTGGAATATACTTTCCTCCTTTATCTCGAAGGAAAGTGTCATTAAAGTTTTTTGCTTTAACTGTATCGTTAGATTTTCAAAAGGTAATCTGATCGGTATAAATTGCAGAAATAGAAATTTCCCTAACTTTGGACTCAACCTATTGAAACCTCATTGATGAAAATTGCCCTTATCGCCCATGACGGCAAAAAAGCGGATATGGTCCATTTTTTAAGTGGATTCAAAGACCGACTCCATCAAGCTGACATAGAACTCGTAGCGACAGGAACCACTGGCACACACATCGAAAAGGCAGGATTTGAAGTTCAAAAATTACTTTCCGGACCTATTGGCGGTGATGCTCAAATAGCTGCAATGGCAGCCCAAAAAGAGTTGGCAATGGTCATTTTCTTTCGTGACCCATTGGACAAACATCCTCATGAGCCGGATGTCCAAATGTTAATGCGAATCTGTGATGTTCATAATATACCCTTAGCTACCAACCCGGCATCTGCACATCTGATGTTTCAAGCCTTAACTCAAACCTAAAAATGGAACCAAAAACCATAAAAAAAATTGGCGTACTAACCTCAGGAGGTGATTCTCCAGGCATGAACGCTGCAATCCGTGCCGTCGTACGAGCTGGATTCTATTACAACCTTGATATGTATGGAATCTACCGTGGATACGAAGGAATGATCCAAAATGACATCAAAAAGCTCGAATCCAGACATATTACTCATGTATTAGAGCGTGGAGGAACATTTTTGAAATCAGCACGAAGTGATGAATTCCGGACACCAGAAGGTCGGAAAAAAGCCTATGACAATTTAAGATCCCATGGCATTGATGCTTTGGTAGTAATCGGTGGAGATGGTTCTTTAACTGGTGCACATTTATTTTATCAAGAATATGGAATTCCAGCAATCGGTTTACCCGGAACAATTGATAATGATCTTTCTGGAACAGACTCGACCATAGGATTTGACACAGCATGCAATACAGCGATCGAAGCCATTGATAAAATCCGCGATACCGCAACTTCTCATGACCGACTGTTTTTCGTAGAAGTAATGGGAAGAGATGCAGGATTTATAGCAATAAACGCTGGAATAGGAAGTGCTGCAGCCGCAATTTTGATTCCAGAGAAAAAAATGCCTATCGAGCAATTAGTTGAGAAATTGAAAGTTCGAACCAAAGCAAAAAAATCATCTAACATCGTGATTGTAGCTGAAGGAGGAAAAAGTGGAGGAGCTGGAGAAATTGCAGCGACGGTTAAAAAGCACTTGCCTTACTACGATATCAAAGTAACCATCCTTGGTCACTTACAGCGGGGAGGTGCTCCTACTTCCTATGATCGACTCTTGGCATCCAAGCTTGGAGTATGTGCTGTAGAAGGATTGTTAGCAGGTAAATACGATGTTATGGCTGGCTTGATCAATCATAAAGTCGTATTCACTCCAATTAAAAAAGCAATTGTGGATGACAAATCTGTAGATGAGGATGATTTTAGAA
>JAHEBE010000431.1 GCA_024642365.1 Algoriphagus sp. | reverse complement strand
TGCAGCCAATCAGCCAATGGAAAAATTACTTTAGCGAATGGATCATCCGCCCAACAGAGGAAGCGATCCTGAGTGCGACGATATTTTTTGACTTTAGGCCTATTGCAGGAAATCTTGGACTTGGCGAAGAGCTAAGTCTCCACATCTATGAGGAAATCCAAAAAAAGAAAATCTTCCTCAACTTTCTGGCAAAAAATGCTTTGATGAATCCTCCTCCATTAGGGTTTTTCAAAGATTTTGTGATGGAAAAATCAGGAGAAAATAAAAATGAGTTTGACATCAAATCCAGGGCGATGATGCCTTTGGCAGACTTGGCTCGATTGCTCGTACTGAGCCATGGAGTGATCGGGGTAAACAATACATTCAAACGTTTTGATCGATTGGCAGAATTGGAACCCAATTACGAGGCTCTTTTCAAGCAAGCTGGCAAGGCCTATGAAATTCTGATGCGAACCCGAGCTTTAGAAGGTTTGAAAAATCAATCCAGCGGAAGGTTTATCCAACCTCAAAGCCTGGGCAAACTGGAGCGCCAATTGCTCAAAAACACGTTCTCTCCCATCACAGAACTTCAGAGCATTGTGAAAGTCAGATTTCAACTTGACTATTTTCAAGGATGAGTGGCTGGAATATTTTTAAGAAAAAAACCACAAAAGCAGATTTCGTGGAAGCTTTTTTACTCAAAAATCAAAAAGCTATCCCTGCTATCCGGACCCTTGACCAATTGGAATTTACCGTCTTTGATACTGAAACAACCGGACTTGTCGTCAAGGACGATTACATCCTGTCATTTGGAGGGATCAAAATTAAACATGCGGCCATCCAAATTGAGACGGCAATAGAACTCTACCCCAATTCGCCGCAATCAGGTGGGAAAACCGCTCCAATTCATGGTCTAGTCCTGCGGGAAAATCAAATACCCATTCGTGAATTCGCAGCCCAAACCTTATCTTATTTCGGCAACTCAATTTTAGTAGGACACCACTTGGGCTTCGACTTAGAGATGGTTCAAAAGGCTTGCAAACCCTTTGGATTAGAAAATATTCCAAACCCGATGATCGACACGATGACCCTTGCCATCCGGCTGGAACTCGGTCCCCACGCCAATCGAACTCAAGTAAAACCGGAAGATTACGGGCTGGATTCGCTTTGCAAGCGCTACCAAATTCTCACTGAAGATCGACATACCGCAGCAGGTGATGCCTTCCTTACTGCCCAACTTTTCCTAAAACTTTTAAAGTTGGCGGAGCAAAAAGGAATTAAAAACTTTAGCCAGCTGATTCGATAAGAGTCAAAATGAAAACTTGAGGAAGTTTGCGATGCGATCAGCCTCGGCCATGAAAATGGAGAAATCCTTCAAAAGCATGATCGAGTACATTTCCAAAAACTTCCTGAACAACAGCATCAAATCAGAATCATTAAATCTGACCAAAAAGATGAAGAAAAAAAGGAGTTTTTTCTTAAAAAAGAGCTGTCCATTTGGGCGGCTTTTCTATTTCCAGTCCACTCCGACTTTCCCTTTCGCCTTTAGTTGGATCAGCAATTCATTTTTCAACGGATAGAATCCTGCTGGCGAAATCTCCAGCTCCTCAATCTTCAAATCAGCCAAAGGGGTAGCCAGTCCCAGTCGATCCTGAATACTTGCCATACTCGCATCAATCAAATCACCAATCGGAAAAATAGCTCTGCGCTCAATGTTTTTGATGATTTTTCCTTTCTTTAATCCAGCCGAAGTTTGAGCTCCGAGGTTTCCACTTTCCAATTTGAAATTCACCTCTTCAAATCTCAATTGCCGCATTTCTGAATCAAAAACCGGCTTTCCCACAGCAAAAACAGTTCCTTCCAAAGTCTTCCCATTGCTTTGCTCGGCAAAGAAATCCATGCTCACGGCCAGCAATTCTCCAAATGGCTGGGTCTTGATATTGGATGGGATCATCGTTGTTTTTCGGTCCACTTGGAAGACCTTATTTGCAAGATTTTCCGCTAAGAGTTGGTCAAGCTGATCATAACCGACGCTTACCGGCATCAGAATCTCCAATTCATTTACATTCGATTGATTCGGACTGAGCTTAGGTAAAGGAAAAGCTCGGGAGGGTGTGGCTGAGGCGGGATGTGAATTCACTTTTCCGGATAGCCCAAGCCATACATTAAAATTCTGATCTACATCAAAAAATTCTGTGAATCGAACTTCCTGTGGCTGGATCGAAAATGCCGTCTGCACCCCTTCCAATTCCACATGAAACGGCTTGCCCACTTGCTCCCAAGTCAGGTCAACCAAGGGCTTGAGACTGACAATGGATTCTCGGCCGGTAAGATTTTCGGCGCTCCATTTTCGAATTTCCCGACCCACCAGACTGCTAAGGTCTAATTGCATCCCCAATACATCTAGGGTTAATGAACCTCCCAAATCGACCAATTCAAAAGTTTTTATACCAAGTTCCCAGTTGGCATTGATTGCTGGAT
>JAHEBE010000115.1 GCA_024642365.1 Algoriphagus sp. | reverse complement strand
ATCTTGATAACTGGAATGTACAGCAATTCAATAGAAGGTATAAGTTTTTAAATTCATAGGATTCACCTTTTTTAATTACCGGGGTTAAGGACGGAGGAAGTGAGTATTCATTAAAAAGGCCACATGGGCCTTTTTTAATGATAGAAGTTATTAATACTTTAATTCTTCATCTTTATTCCAGATTCCCCAATAAGCACCTACATCACCTTCTGCGCCTACTTTCCATGATTCATCGAAAGACGAGAAATAAAAGACATCAATGGAGTTCAACTTAGACCAGGTCTGGATGTTGATGAAATATTTCATAAAATTTTCATCCGAAGGAACTGCTCCGTAAAGGGCCGTTCCCTGACTTGGCCAACCCGTCTCTGTGATGATCACTTTCTTTCCATTTCCAGCTTTTTGGGCTCTGTTATACATATCCTTGATGTAAAGCAAAGAATAATCTAAGGCGCAGCCTTCCCAATACGGATAGCAATTGGCCAGAATCACATCGCAGGCATCTGTGATTCTAGGTCGATGTTCAAATTCATAATAGGCATCCACATAGCCAACTGGGGTTTTTGGGATTTCCTTCTTCACTTTTTCGATAAATCCAAGTAATTGATCCTCGCTAAGATCTTTACGATACATGACTTCATTACCAACTGCAGCGATATCCACGTGGCCTCCTTTGGCCAGTTTGATCAATCCCTCTATTTCCTCTTGATTTATTT
Source organism: Algoriphagus sp. (assembly GCA_024642365.1). Taxonomy (GTDB): domain Bacteria; phylum Bacteroidota; class Bacteroidia; order Cytophagales; family Cyclobacteriaceae; genus Algoriphagus. Next base: position 8,332 of record JAHEBE010000115.1, on the reverse strand, counting down.
TATCATCCTTTCCTAGCCAAGCTCCGACCAAAGTCTTCATTCCCATTTCCTTAGCAATTATTGGAATGAGCTCGTTTCCTTCAGTACAGGAAAAAGAACGTACCCATTTACTGTAAGGCTTGATTATTTCCAGTCTTCTTCGAATTTGATCTTCGGTAAGCACATCACCTGGCTCTTGACCCTCTACATAAGGGCTAAAGCAAAGGCCATGCATGCCGTCTTGAAGTAATTCTTGAAAAGACTCTGCTAATTCTTGAGAAGACAATCCTTGCAGGTTTTTCCCGGCAAGAGCCATAATTTTGTCAGCATTAAATGACATAGGTATTAGTATTTTAAGATTTCGTTTTTATTCCAAATTCCCCAGCTTTGACCTACCTCGCCTTCATGGTGCACTTTCCATGGTTCATCAAAGGAAGAGAAGTTGAACAAAGCTATATTTTCTTGCTTTGCCCATTCATTTGTGGCAATTAAGTATTTCATGGTATTTTCAGGTGTAGGCATTGCGGATTGCACATTTTCTCCTGAATCTGGCCAACCTGTTTCTGTGATGATAACCTCTTTGCCTTGAGAAACATATTTGACCATTTCGTACATTTTTTTCAAATACACATACGCTTGGTCGATATGGCAGCCTTCCCAGAAAGGGTAGCAGTTGGCTAATACCACGTCGCAACTAGCTATAATCTCTGGTCGCTGAGAAAGGTGGAAATAGGTATCCACGTAGCTTACTGGCACATTGGGAATTGACTCCTTTACAACTTTTAAATAATGAACCACTTCCTCTTCAGTGAGTTCATTACGAAGTAGTACCTCATTACCTACCACAGCAATATCAACAAATCCTTCTTTAGCAAGGCGGATGAGCTGTCCTATTTCCGCTTCATTTTTGGCTTTGTCAGTACTTAGCCAAGCACCAACCATTGTTTTTAAGCCTTTTTCTCGGGCGATTTTTGGTATCAATTCATTTCCATCGGTACATGAGAAGGAGCGTACCCATTGGGTGTGAGGAGCAATGATTTCTATCCTACGGCTAATCTGTTCCTCAGATAAGATGTCTCCTATATTCTGACCTTCTAAATATGGGCTGAAGCAGATTCCATGGAAGCCATTATTTAGGCTTTTAGCAAACATTCCTTTTATATCTGATATTGATTTACCTGCGTATTTTCCTTGCAACTTCGCTATTTCAACCTTATCGCCTTCTGAAAGGGTTATGGATTTTTCCCCTTGATATGCTGAATAAATGGGCTCTGGCTTTTGTTTTGCCTCTTTGCGCCTTTTTAATTCTTCACGGATTTCGTTTGCCTTTTTTTCATCTACATCATAGTCATGCATCAGGTACATAGCGACTATAGTCCCTAACATCGGGAACCCTGAGAAGAAAATTCTTAAGCCGTCCACCGCACCTTCGGGCTGAACTGCTGCATTTCCATCAAAACCTACCACTGTTAGAATCAATCCGCTCAAACCACCAGCTATGGCAAATCCGAATTTCACCATATACCAATAAATAGCTCCAAATACCCCTTCCCGTCTTTTTCCATAATTGAGTTCATCTAGGTCAATCACATCGGCAGTCATGGACATCATCAACACAAAAAGGCTTCCGATTCCAAAAGAGTGGAAAGGAAGGGAGAAGATGAACATCCAAGGTTTACCAGGCACAAACAAGAACCACAAAGATGCATAGCCGAATAAAGCGATACCCTGAGATACCATAAAGGCATTTTTCTTACCAATCTTTTTGGACATCCTAGCCACAATGGGAATGACAATAAAGGTGGTCACAAGCGCTCCAACACTTCCGAAAATAGGAGTCCAGTAGCCAGCTGCTCCAGCATCGCCGGCAAACAAATGCCAAACCACGATAAAAAAGACAAAACCAGCTACGGTATTAAATGCATTGAAGATAAAAAATGTGGAGATACACAGTTTTCTAAATGGTTTTGAGGAAAAAGCTTCTTTGAAACCTCTGATAATTTGGGAAATACTATCCCCAATTGCATTGAATGTCAACGGTGAGAAATTTTCATCCTTGGTAGATTTACTAGGGATGAAAAAGGCAGGAATCATGGCACAAATTGCAAAAATAGCACCCACCCAAATTGATAACTCGCGGGTAGCAGCTTCGGGGCTAGAGAACCAACTTGGCTCGTACATAATCACCCAAAACCATGGAGCAATCACCCAAGCCCATTGCCCAATCCATTGGGCTATGGCCATAATTTGTGTTCGCTCGTGGAAATCCTCGCTCATTTCATAGCCCATAGCTACATAAGGCACGCTGAAAATCGTTAGTCCGATATAAAAAGCAAAAGAGCCAAACAGGAAATAGGTGAAATTATAATTCACACTGTTTTCTCCGTAAAGTTGCCACATTATAGAAAAAGTGATTCCCATTAAAATGGCTCCTATAAACACATATTGTCTGCGCCGCCCCCATACAGATTTCGTATTATCTGAAATGAAACCCATAATGGGATCTGTCACAGCATCAAGGATACGTGGAATGAAATAAACGATTCCCCACATCCATCCTGGGAATCCCAAGTTCTGAACCAATACCACCATGAATATCCCAAGTGAAGCAGGAAACATTTGGTTGGCTAACATACCGACACCAAAAGCTATCTTCTGGCCCATTGGCACTTTTTTAGAGGTGGTTGACATGGTTATTAGGGTTTGATAATTAGTGAATGTTTAAGATAATTTATTTGGCAGGCGGAGCCATTACATTTTTTAAGAGACTATCTTTTTCTCCATTAAATGATTTTACAATTGGATTCCCATCCCTAGTGAGGTTTTTGAAAGTACCCTTATCGACTAATTCCCAAAGTGGGTATTTGGCTTCACCTTTTAGGTCAAAAAGGCCAAAGTGATTTTCCGAGCCTATTGGATTATTTGCATCTTTCCATTGCTCATTAATAGCCTCAAAGAAAAATAGAGAAATTCCAGCTTCATTAGTCCACTCTCGCATGAGATTGTAGTAAAGGCCTAGCTTGTATTCATCTGCTGCCCGAGAACCTTCCGGTCCATAAAAGCCATCTGAGACGCTTGCCCATCCAGTTTCACCAATATGAATAGGCTTATTCACACCGATACTCTTCATGTAATTGGCTACTGAATCATATTGCATCTTGGCAAAATCCCGAGCACGAATCATGGCAGCATCTACCTTTTCTAATTCTGTAAATTTTGACTCTTCAAAAGGTACTCTCCAAAAATCAGGATTATAATGGGTGTTGTGGTAAGGATAGGTATGAATAGAAATGTAATCCACTGCATGGGCAAGCTTTACTAAGTCATCGGTATGGTAGCTTTGATCTCCACCACCCCAAGAAGAAAAGTCATCTGAACTCGTAATCCATAGGTCTTTTGGAAGTTTTCCATTGCCTTTGAGATCCTGGAGATAGGTAACCCATTTCAAAATTACAGATGGTCTCACAAAATAACTTGTAGCCCAATTAACCATAGCCTCATTGCCGACAGCTAAGATTTTTACGATTTCTGGATATTGGTTAGCCAATAGTACCGCTCGCTCAATTTCTCCCTCATTTTGTTCGCTTTCCACCTCATGATCCGGCTGTTGATCTGTCCATGCATTTTTGCAATCAATCCAAGCGCCGAGCATGACATACATTTCAAAATCCTCCTCTTCATCTTTTAATTCTTGAATCGCTTTGAGAAGGGTAGTGGCATGTGCCAGTTGAACATTATAGGTACGAACAATTTTGATTCCCATCGCCGATAATATCCTTAGATCTTCTTTTAGCTGGTCGATGGTAGGTTGGATATCTCTCGATTTTTCTCGGTATCCTTCGTAACAAATGGCTTGATAAGCAGGATTCCCTAAAATTTCTTTGGCTGTCACTTCTTTTCGTTTAGTTAATTGAACTTTTGTTTCTTTCTCGCTGCAAGAAAACACACTTATCATTGCGATTCCGAATAAAAGCGATTGAAAGATTGTTATTTTCATGACTAGATGATAAGTTTTATTGAAAACAGGATTTAAGTCTCATTTAGGTGATTGGTAGGTCAAACCAAAACCAAAAGGAAAAAGCGGTTCAATCGACTTATCCCAAAAATTGGGTCCATATTTTCCTTGGTAATCGTCTTCAGATTTCGGCCAGGAATGAGGGAGTTTTCCTTTGAAATCAAATTGCCCAAAAAGAACCTCAGCAATTCCATCACCTTCCGAACCTGGTAACCAAGCTGCTACAAAGGCATCACTTAGCTCTATTTGTTCGGTGACGACCAAGGGTCTTCCGGAAATCAAAACCACCACCACTTTTATTCCCTTTTCTTTATATGCCTTGATATACTTTTGATGTTCGTCAGTCAGGGTAAGCTGAAATAGGTCCATTTCACCACCTATATCCCCAAAAAATTCTGCATATGGGTTTTCCCCAACCACTATTACTGCCACATCCACATCTTCAATATTTGCAGTTCCGTCCAAATCAAATTTCACTTCTGAATCCTGAAATTTTTGGATTCCTTCAAGTATAGTGGTAGCGCCTTGATAGTTTTCCTTGGTTCCTTGCCAGTTAATCGTCCAACCTCCAGACTGAAGACCAGAATTATTTGCAAATGGTCCGACAACAACGATTTTGGTATTCTTTTTTAGAGGTAAAGTTTGATTTTTATTTTTCAAAAGTACCATCGATTCCCTCACTGCTTGCCTAGCAACTACCCGATGCGCAGGAATCCCAATTTTTGCAATCAGGCTTTTATCTGGAAATGGATTTTCAAAAAGTCCAAATTTAAATTTCTGTCTTAATATCCTTCGAACGGCATCATTGATCCGTTCCTCTGAGATAGATCCGTCTAAAACTCCAGTTCGTACACCCTCTTGAAATCCATCCAAATCCCCGTCCACCGCCATGACCATGTCAATTCCAGCATTTATGATATCATTTTGTCCAAAGCGTGAATATGCCTTCCAATCTGAAATTACTATTCCGTCAAATTGCAGTTGATCCTTCAAAAGATCAGTAATCATGAATTTGTGAGCATGCATGGGAAGACCGTCCATCGTATTGAAAGAAGCCATAATTGAGGCTACTCCAGATTCGATGGCAGCCTTGTAGGGTGGAAGCAAGCGCTCAAAAACCTCATCTCTACTTAATGATGTTAAGCCGCCTTCAACTCCAAAATCTGTCGATCCATCACCGATAAAGTGTTTGGCAGTAGCCATCACTCCTTTGTTTCCAATTTTCTCCTGATGACCAATTATCGAAGCCTTCGTCATTATGGCTGTGAGCTCAGGGCTCTCAGAAAAAGCCTCATATACACGTCCCCATTTTTCATTCATTGGGATGGCAACACATGGTGAAAACACCCAATTAAAGCCTGTTGCTTTGGATTCGATTGCCGTTATACTTGCAGCTTTTTGGACCAAGTCTGGATTTCCAGAAGCCCCCAAACCAATGTTGTGAGGAAAGATAGTTGCTCCTTCGTAGGTATTTTGTCCATGGATAGCATCTACTCCAAAAAGCAGGGGAATTTGTAACCTCGTGGACAAGGCCTGCTTTTGCAATTCAGAAAATTTAGCTTGCCACTGTTCTGCACCTTCACCAGGAAGTGGTCCTTGTGTATGAATGACTGAACCAATAAATTTACTTTTGATATCCGCTGGAGAAATATCATCAAAATGACGTACCTGAGTCATTTGACCTATTTTTTCCTCTAGTGTCATCCCTGAAAGGAATGTTTCAATTTTTTGCTCTAATTCCGTATTTGAATTCAATTTCTTTGAAATAAATAGATTGAAAAATTTTTCAATTTTAATCCATCTCTAGTATTGATGGTATTTATACTTTTTTATTACTCTATGATAAGATAAATCTTCTCGAAGAATACTTTTTCAGAAAGTTGTCCGGATAAAAAACGATTATTTTTTACGGAAATCCAATTAGAAATTGGCTTTTAGAATATATGGCGATTTTGCATCCACAACCTCTAAAGTCTGCTCCAATACCTCATCGTCTGACGAGATTCTAACTTTGTAAATCCCTGCCTCAATAAATTTATCATAAAAAATAAAGTAAGGATTATCGCTCGTTCGTTTTTCTACCACCAAATCCCACCTGAATTGATTCAGCCCCTTAGTTCCAGTTAAATCAGTCTTCCAGATTTCTTGGTTTGTTTCATCTAGGATTGAAAGGCATATTGGTTTAGCCTGATTAAGCCAGTAAGAAAAGGTAGCTTTTTCAATAGTACGGTAATCGGGTTCGCCACTTGAGGAATTGAACCAAGGTCTAGGTGTTTGATCAATTTCGAAGAAATAATCCGAGTCGCTAGGTAGATTTTGACTGACCATTTGTTGGATAGGCAGAAGACTGGTTTTAAATAGCCCTCTTCCATGGGTGCCCACCACCAAATCCATTGTTTCCAAATGGATTTCAAGGTCTGCTACGGCAGCTGAAGGCATATTTTTTCCCAAATAAGACCAGGTATTTCCTCGATCAATGGAAACATAAACCCCTCTTAATCCGCCCACATATAGGATATCCTGATTTGTGGGGTCTTCAACAATCACATTGGCCGGCTCATCAGGAAGTCCGGCAGCTATACTTTTCCAGCTTTTACCATAATCCTCAGAAGCATAGACATAAGCCTTCAAATCGTCATAATTGATTCCTGTCATCGCGATGTAAACCCTTGAAGATTTGTGTTGGGAAGGGGAGATGCTGCGAATGTAATTATTGGCAATCCCAAGCGAATTTTCTTCCCAATTTGCTCCATCATCTTTTGAGACCCAGAAAGCCCCATGATCGGTTCCGGCATAGAGCAAGCCTTTTTCCAAAGGAGATTCCTCAATATCTCCAGTTGCAAATGATTGCTTTTCAGGAAAAGATGAAAGCGCAAGGTTTGGACTTATTGCTTTCCATGTATCTCCACGATCCGTACTTTTCATCAGGTAATTTCCACCGTGATACAAAGTCTTACTGTCATATCTTGACAAGAAATAAGGAGTCATATAATTAAAGACGAGAGTATCCTTCACATCCTCTGGAAGTGTTGGCATGATTGAAACTGCTTCATCTTTGGATTTATCCAATCGCATCGCATCGCCATGCTGACGACTGTAGTAAACAATGGATTTATCCTCAGGATCTAATTGAGTGACGCAACCATCACCACCGTCCCAAGGATCAATCCACACATATTTCCATGGATCAGGAAATCTCGTATTCAATTCCTTCGCTGGACCAAATACCGTTGCATCATCCTGCGTACCTCCATATATGGTATAATCGGCCTGATCAATCGTGATATCATAAAATTCTCCGGTTGGGATATTATTGAAATGCATCCAAGATGATCCTTTGTCATAGCTTACATAAAATCCTCCGTCATTGCCTAAAGCCAAATGGTTGGGATTGGTGGGGTTGATCCACAATTCGCACTGATCCAGATGTAGCCCCTGAGCTAAGCTTGGCGTCATCCGGCTAACTTGTCCTCCTATAAATGAAAACGTCTTCCCTCCATCGAGACTGTGGGCCAATCGAACTCCCAAACAAAAAACCTCTTCGTCATTTTCCGGATTCACGTACACATCGGTGAAATACCAACCGATTCCGGGAAAAATCTTAAAGGGTTCCGAGTGAGTTTTCGTCCAGCTTAAGCCTCCGTCAACCGTTTTATAAAGTTCAGCCGCTTCATTTCGGGAATTATTCAAATTATCGATCAAGGCATACGCTTTATCTGGATTGGAAGAAGATACTGTAAGCCCAATTCTTCCAACTTTAGGCCCTTGGGGCAAACCCTTCGAAGCATATTTCCAAGTTGACCCGCCATCCTTACTGGAATAAACACCAGAGTTTTCACCGCTGATTCCCGGAAAGACTTCCCACAAGGAAGCATACATAATATTAGGATTGGTAGGGGAGATCTGTACTTCATTTGCCCCGGTCATCTCATCTTTATACAAGACCTTTTCCCAGCTTTGACCAGCGTTCAATGTTCTATAAAGTCCTCGATTTTCATTCGTTGACCAGAGATGCCCAAGAACTGCCACAAAAACAATATCAGGATTGGTGGGATGAATTTCTATCTCAGCAATTGACCAAGAATCCTCCAAACCGATGTGCGTCCAGGTTTCACCGGCATCATCAGATCGAAACATGCCGGTACCAGGCAAAGTAAAATTTCTAGGTTTCTTCAGGTTTTCGCCAGTACCCAAATATATGATCGAAGGATCGGAGGGAGCCAATTCCACATCTCCAATTCCGATGGCTGACTGCTCTTCAAAGATTGAATTCCATGTTACTCCGTGATTGGTGGTCTTCCATAATCCACCCGAACCAAATCCCACATACATGGTCCC
>JAHEBE010000114.1 GCA_024642365.1 Algoriphagus sp. | reverse complement strand
GAATAGTTTTTCTTAGCCAGCTTGGACATGTCATGGATCATTTGATCTCGATCAAGCTCTTTAATCTGGAATAAAAGATTTTTCAAATCTTCAAAATTATTGAAATACAAAGCCTTACCAAAAGTGGTCTCTCTATTGTAATTTACTCCATAAGCGATGATCGGAAGTCCTAAATACATGGCTTCCACTAAAGACGGATTTGTCCCCCCAGCGCTATGTCCATGTAAGTAGAAAAAACAATTGGAACGCAAGACATTCAATTCTTCCATTTCATAAATAGGATTGTAGAGGATAATATTCTTAACCTTTGAATACTCATTGTATAAATTCATCCCATACTCATTCGCATTCCAGTTACCGACTACTACATAAGGCATGCCTATCTCACATTCTTTAAAGGCCCGCAGTTGCATTTCTACGTTATTTTCGGGCTCAATTCTACAAACCGTAAAAACATATGGTTTATTGAGAAATGAAAACTTTTTCATGTAGGAGTCAGGATCAACAAGGCTGACGTGATTCGCACCATATGCGATTAAAAAAGAGTCCTTATCATATTCCTTTGCTATATAATCCTGAATATGCTTATTATCGGCTACCACACCATGCGAAAAGCGAACTGCAAGCATTTCAGAAAATTTTAAAAATTTCTTAGCAAACCATCCCCATTTATCTCTCATCCATTCCAACCCATCGATATGGGTAATTATTTTTGCTTTGGTAAATGGTCTCAAAAATGGAATCATTACTGCCCCTGAAACTCCCAAAAGCAAAATATAGTCATGGTTTTTATAAGATTTTAAAAGGGAAATCGAATCATACATGATGCTTTGAGCCCCGTTGGCATTCTTATCCAGATATATCAACCTAGCCCCTTTGTACGACTCCAGTTTTTCAGGATAAGATTTACTTTCACAGAAAATTGTGATCTCATAATACTTAGGTAATAAGTCCAAAAGGTTTTCAACCAATGTCTCAAATCCACCGTAATTAGCCGGAACTCCAACGATTCCCAAAATGGCCAGCCTTTTCTTAGTCATTTAAATAATTTTTCATTGCCTGAATCATTTGGTATCGATCTGATTCGATGTTGATCAAAAAATATCTGTTCATTGCAGCGGACATATCTGAAACTCCTTTCGTTTGAGCGACAGCTTTTAACTTACTCAACTCCTCCAAAGCATCTTCCAAAACCAAATATCTCAAAGACACCTGCCCGTTGGGGTAGACTAAATGAGCATCTCCTGAAGGTAAATCTGAATAGATCGCATCATCTAAAATTCCATTTGACCATAAATTAAATGCCCAACGTAACATCCCATTATATCCTTTCGATTGTGATAACTGAGTCAAAAAATAGATTTCTCTCAAATCTGAAGTCATCAGCAAATTAGGTTGATTTTGCTGCTCAAAACAGGAGGTATAGAGTGATGTAGTACCAGCATGGAGAATTCGCGAGGATAGTTCTGTTGGTTCTACCACCACATTCATTGGCATTGAATAATCTTTTACCCAAGGAGAAAGGGTTGGATAAAAATCTCCAGAAAAACCAAACTCAGCTTGAGGAACAAAACTTTTCACCCATTGGATCAAAGCAAGAGTTTGACTTGGATCCCGCTCATCAATAAAAAACAAAGCTTTGGAAAGCCAACCTTTTTCCTCCAAATGTCTTGTCAGGTCTAAAATTAAAGGTTTCCAAAATGCTTGGTAATCAGACGTACCTGGTTGAGCTTGAACTGAAAGTACTTCTCCAGAGCTTTCATCCTTATAAAACAGAAAATTATTCCAGGGGAAGAGATTATGAATGGCAATTTGATTATTAATTCCGTGGCTCAATCCAAGCTCAACATATCGGTCAAATACTGTATAATCATAGCTATAATTACCATTCTTTTCTTTTCTGACCTGGATCATCATTTCTTCTGCAGGTCGAATTTTGGTGTTGTATAAATCCCAAAAAACCGACGTAGTAATAGAATGTTGGTTAATCTGAGCCAATTGACCAAACATCTCATCTATTGCCTTCCAATGATTTGATGACCAAGGTTTTTCTTGGTGAAAATCAGCAACAGAAATCGGGAACTGCCAGAAATCTGTGTAAAAATCAGAAGGCATTAGCTGTCCCAATTTCCTGTCCAAAACTACCAAATCACCTTTTGTAGAATATTTTTTCCCCTTTTGATTGAACGTAATAGTAAAAGGATGAATTCCAGGTGAGATTTGGGAAGGGACATCAATTTTGGCCAATACCCATTGCTCGTTGGAAACAGGGGTAAATGAAGTCTCGGTCAATTTTTCAGCTCTATCAGGAATTTGAGTTTTCTGAAAAGTGCCATTCGTTTTTGTTTCTCCACAATTTCCTGCTGAGAAGTCAGCCCAAACAGGATGAAGAAGATAAAAAGTCAAATCAGAATCTATACCAGTTTGGGAAATCGTGACAGGAGTTTTGTCTTCAGAATCAAAGCGAAGAGGAATCAGGATGGACTCACTTTGCCAAGCCAAATATCTTTGATCTGAAACTTCAGGCTGGTACAGTTTTTCTAACTTATAGGATTCTAGCTTTTGCGCATTCAAAAGCGAAAAAGACCCTAAAAAACAGTAAAAAATAAAAAATGCACTTTTCATCATGCTAGGATTTTCTCCAAGTTAGATTTAAAATTTCCAAAAGAATAAAAAGATGCCTTCTCAAATGCATTTTTGCTTAGTTCAGACCAAAGGGGTTCATTTTCAGAAAGCTTTTTAATCAAAGCTTTTATTCGGTCTAACTCAGTATAATCTACCAAGTATCCGTTTATTCCTTCTTGCACTAGCTCAGTCACTCCACCTTTTGAAGGTACTATCGCAGGCAATCCAAAATGCATCCCTTCCAGAATAGTCATCCCAAAAGTCTCCAACCATTCATCCGGATGCGCTAAATTAAGAATCAATGAGGCATTAGAATAAAAAGAGATAACCTGATTTTGGACTGGATAAATCTTCAGATTGGGAGGAAGTTGATGCTCCTTTTTCCAATCTTCAACCTCTGGTTCTTGATCACTCAATACCAAATCAAAAGTCAATTCAGGGATGATTTTAGCTAGTTTTAAAAACTCCTCAATTCCTTTGTAAGGCCTAAGGGATGCCAGCATCAACACTCGAAACCCACCCTGCTTTGGAAAGGAGTTTTTATTTGAATTTTTTATAAAATCAATTTTCGCACAATTAGGAATCACCTGTGAAATTCTTGGAGACAGGGAAGGGTTTTGGGATAAAAATTTCGAAACTGTGATCAAATCACTAGCATTGTCTCTTACGATTTTAAACAAAAATCTATTTAGAATCTTGGGACTAACCTCATGCTCATGTACATGTACGACCGTCTTTTTATTCATCCAATTCCCCATCCAAATTGCAGAAAAAGGCAAAATAGTGTTAATGTAAAAAAGACAATCTTCCCCCTTCCATTTTAAGAGTTTGGATGCTAAAAATATCTGACTTAAGAAAAAAGTAAATAAGGTGATAATTCTAAACCTAGACCTTATATAATAATTGGAATGGTAGTTTATCCCTGAAATACCTGATAAAAACCCTTCGCTTTTACTGGTATATAAGTGAACCTCAAGTCCATTTTCCTTTGCTACCTCAATTACATTGGAAAGCACAAGCGGACTTCCAGTAAAATTATTCAGCAGATGAAAGAATAGAATCTTTCTTTTCAAATTTTGGAAGCAGATTAAAGATCAATAGAAATACCGCTAGCTGCAGATAAATTGTAGTAGAAAAAAACTCATGGGTAAACTGCTGGGCAATAATAAAAATGTAAAAGAACATGCCAGCGTAAAAGACATTCCTTTTCAAGAAAAACAAAACAGAAAAACTAAGAATTGAAATTAAGTAGATAAAATAACCAATGAAGCCATAAGTGAAAAGGAGGACTGATGTTCCATTTTCAATGTATCCAGTTTTATATACCGTCCCCTTGGCAATCCCATCTGCCACCATGTTGTTTCCATGCCCAACGAGATAGCCCATCCAATCCGTTTGCTCAAAAAAAGCAATTCGGAAAGCTTGCAATAAATCAGCTCTTGAACTTAAGGTGGAAACATTGAAAATCAGTTTATTGATGAATTCAAAGAAATACAAATAGAATCCCATGCCAGCTATTACCGTTAACCAAAAAAGCCGCTTGTGCTTGAAGAAAAGAATAAGGTAAAAAATCAAAAAACTATTTCTATTGAAAGTCAGGATAAGCCCAAGCAAGACAAGGCCGTAGGCTATTTTATCACCAAAAGAAAGGGTTGAACTTCCCTTTTTGTAATAAAAAATCAAGAACCAAGTAATTACCAAAGTCCCGTATGCCTGAACAGTGGTAGTAAATCCTTTTGCTGCATGAAGGAAGGGGAGCCCTTTATCGTACATCGGATGAACATAAATATTCATCCCAAACAAATAGCTAGAAAAAACCATCCAAATACCTAAAACAATATGAATGAATAGCGCCCAATAAATAATATCCAAAAAAGACTCTTCCTCTCCTATCAAACTCATGTAGGCAAGACCAATAATTGGAAAGAAAATTATCAGGGAAGAATCTGGGAGATTCAATAAATAAGACAAGAATGTTATTCCAAAAACCGACACTAAAACAAAAAAGGTCTGGTTTGGTACCTTTTTGCCAGAAAACAAAAAATGAAATAGAAGAACTCCCACGAATAAAGTCATCAGAGCTTTATCCAATTGGAAGCTGACCAATTGTGTGCAGGAGGTTAGAAAGAAAAACAAAATTAACCCAACCCGAACTGCTTTTTCGGTTAAAAGCGCAGGATATGAAAGGCTATTTTCCAAGTTGATCTGCAAGAATTTTTAGCTGACTAAGTCTAGAATAGGGACTTGCTTTTGATTTTGCTTTATCCCGAAGACTATTCAATTGCTCTTGATCCTTATAAAGATTCATCATCTGTCTCACCTGCTCAGCACCTTCTGAAGGATTTTTACAAAAAAATCCCAATCCTGTTTCTGTAAGAATATTCTCCATCACATCCTGGTCAGTAGGACAAAGCAAAACAGGTTTTCTTAAAGCCACATATTCATAGAGCTTAGAAGAAGGTATACCTTTCATTTCACCATAAGCGATCCCTAAAAATGCATGAGATTGAAGCAAAACATCAATCGCTTCCTGCCTTGGAATTCTTTGAGTAACCTCTACCATGGATTTAAGATGATCAGGGATAAGGTTTTCTAATCGTTTTTTTTCTTTGACATCAAAGGCGGCTCCCAAGAAAAGAAGTTTAAAAGGCTTGCCTTCTTTTTGGCAAATATCCAATACTTCCAAAATCATCTTTAAATCTTGGGAAGGGTAAATAACGCCGCTGTAAACAAGGGTGAATTTTTCAGCTAGATGTTGCCCTTCACGTTTCAAGAGATCCTCTTCAAATCCATTCTGCACCGTAAATCCGGGCTTATTTAAAAAAGTGGATATCCTTTGGGTATATTCATCAGATACAGAAATAATATTTTCGCTGGTAGAAACCCATTTTTTCTCGTATCGAGACTCTATTTTTGCAACCCATTTCCTGATGGCACCTCCTTGTTTTTCCATCTGAAGCTGATTTGTGCTCCAATCATCTCTGTAATCAGCAAACCAAGAAATCCCATAGTTCTTATTCAGGGTATAGCCTAATCTAAAAAGGTAAAATGGTTCTCCTGAAATAATCAATTTCTCCGGTTTCTCGCTTCGAATCAAGGATTCCATATAGGGCAAAAAATTACTAAACGAGGTGAATCTTAGCGTAAATTTTGCCAATAAAACGTCTAGTAATTTTATTAAGATAAAAAGCGGTCTTAAAAAATTTTCACCGAAATGAAGATAGGCCTTATCCAGCATTCCTGGCTCAAAAGGTAAGTAATGGACTTCGTGAGTTGGAAACTTAACGATTCTGGGCTCAGTGCCCAACGGCAACTTTGTATCCTGATGCGTTTTTATTTCTGGGCTCCAAGCACGAGTAACTACAATCGGATAAAAACCCATTTTGTAGAAATTTTCCGCCCAATAGGTAATTCTTTGAGCCGGAGTAAGCGTACAGGGTGAATAATAAAAGGAAGTAAGAAGTATTTTCTTCAATTATTTTGACCTAGGATGTAGTAACTACTGATTTGGAAGCGGATAAGCCCAATGAATTCAAAATCTCATCAAGCACCACTTCATTTTGTTCATTGGAATATTTTCTGGCTATAGCATCAGAATTTTCCTTCATTTTTTGAATTTGGGACCTGTCTAAACCGTTTAATTTTTCAGCCAGCTTCTTTTCTTCAAAAGTTTCCGATACAATGCCATTCCCTTCCTTATCCACTATAGATTTCATTTCTGGAGAAGGTCCAATCGCAATTCCCAGCCGGGCCTGAATGAATTCAAAAAACTTATTAGGCAGCGCATGCTCATAATTAAAATTGACGGGTTCCAATAAAAATAACCCTATGTCAAATTGATTGATAAACTTCGAAATCTCTTTAGTGGGGACTGGTGCTAAAAATTCTACTGCCTTACCCTTTGCTAAATCCTTTAATTCCATCAGATAGGTTGGATCAGAGGGAACGAGCATTAATTTCAAGGTGAATTTTGCATCTAGATAATCCATTAGGCGAATCATTTTTTCAATTTTTCGGCTCCTATTGGCAATACCATGATGAATAAGCTCAATGGTTTCTCCCATTGGGGAAGGGCTCAATCCTGGCTCATATTCTGGTGAATTAAGGACCAAAAGTGGCTTTATTCCATATTCCTGCTCATAATCCCTGGCTATACCCTCGCAGACTGTAATAAACTTATCCGCTTTTGGAATGTATTCTTTTGAAACAAATTTCATGTATTCTCTATGAAACCAATTCCAAACGAATCTATCGCTAAACTCCTTGGTGTATTGCTCGTGAGCATCAAAAATCACTTTAGCTTTTGGGTGAGCTTTTTTTAAGCTAATCGCTATAGGCCAAGTTTCTAAATCATTGCCCAAAATCAAATCAAAAGTAGGTTCCACCAGACTCAGTTCCTGAAAAGAACTATGTTTTAGGAAATCATGAACCCTCAATTTGGAAAGTCTTCCAAGCATTAGGAATAATTTCTTCCCTCTTGAAAACAATGATTTAGGCTTAGCTAATGGAAAAAATGGCAATTCGCCATCATATCCTTGCCCACAAAGAGTAATATCAAATCCTTTTTTTTGAAAAAATGAAATTTGACGCAATACACGGGGATCCGAGTTTAAAACAGAATTAGCAAGAATAAGTACTTGCTTTTTCATTAACTGAATAAGTTAGCAACCATAAGGTGATTCCAACTTCCATCTCCTTTGCTGTGTGCCACCTGAGATTCAATAGGAAGATCCTCAGCTCCCTTTTTTAATATTCCTGCTTTACTCAATGTTTCTCTGGCATCCTTGATCTTTTCCTGAGTTTTTGGAGAGTCCATCCAAGACTTTTGAGGAGGCTCAAACCCAATTTTATCTTTTCTCCAGGTAATTTCCTCAGGTAAAAGATCCTCAAAGGAGGCTCTCATTAGAAATTTAGTCCATCCTTCATGGATTTTGAGCTCAGAAGGTAGGCTAAAGATAAACTCCACCAATTCATGAGATAGAAATGGTAACCTAACTTCTCTACTATGTGCCATCGAATTCCGATCAGCATATCGCAATAACGTTGGCAAACCAACTTTGAAGGTTGAAAAATGCAAATGGCTGTTAAGATTTCCAAAATCTATATCAAAGTCATTATGTGGCTTTGCTTTGAAAGTTGAATAAAAATCATCTGCCATCAATGAGGTGTTTTTCAAGCGATAATTCATCACCTTCCGACCTACTGAATTTACCAGTTTAGGGAAGTTCGCAGCAATGGCTTGTTTAATTCCCGGCTTGGGAATTTTGGCATTGATCGTATTTCCTTCGTGAAGTTTAGCATAAGCCGAAAATTCTTGGTTAAAAAGATTTCCAGATGATTTTCTTATTTCATTAAAGAAAGTAGAAAAATAGGGATGGTAGCCAGCTAAAATCTCATCTGCTCCTTGCCCATCCAACAAGACAGTAACGCCATGCTTTTTAGCAAGTTCGTAGACCTGATATTGGACTAAGATACTTGCTGATCCAAAAGGCTCCTCTTGGTGGTAGCAGATTTTATCAAAAACATCCTCCAAATCACCCATGTCGCTATATACTTCGTGCGATGTGATACGAGTTTTTTCCCTAACCTTTTGGATAAAATAACCCTCGTCTTTGTGGAAATTTTTAAAACGCGCTGAAAAGGTGTTTTGAATAGATTCTGGGTGATCTTTGAGAAGTTCATCCATCACACAAACAACCAAGGAACTGTCTATTCCTCCAGAAAGGCTCGACCCTACCAATACATCTGAACGGAGTCGCCTATTGACTGATTCGAAAAACAAGCTTCTGAATTTTTCTTTAGCCTCTTTTAGTTCTATGGTAGAATTCTTTGAAATAGGATCTATTTCCCAGTATTTCCTGATACTGATAGACCCATTTTTCCAAGTCAGAAAATGCCCAGGGGAGAGTTTCCTAACTCCTTTGAAAAAAGTCTGACCCAGATCGGAGTGGTTATCCAACAAATCAAAATGCAGGTAATTGAAAATCATTTCAGAATCTGGATTTTTAGGAATTCCAGCAGCCCAAAACTCCTTCATCTCTGATCCAAAATAGAAGGCCCCATCAAATTGAGTATAAAAGAAAGGCTTTTCTCCAAACCGATCCCTCGCACAAAAAACCTCGCCTGCTTGGGAATCATAGAGGGCAAAAGCAAACATACCATCTAAATCCTGAAGGCATTTTTCGCGCTTCTGATCAAATAGGGCTATTAAAACTTCAGTATCAGAATGACTTTGGAAAACATACCCCTCCTTGATTAATCTTTCTTTGATTTCAATATAATTATATATCTCTCCATTAAAAGTCAAGGTATACCTATCCAAATAATGCATAGGCTGCGCCCCTGAATCCGAGAGGTCAAGTATCGAAAGTCTTCGATGGCCAAACCCAATTCTGCCATCCTCACTGATCCAATGACCAGAACCATCAGGTCCTCTGTGAAT